>JBHELK010000127.1:0-13575 GCA_046263085.1 Actinomycetota bacterium | reverse complement strand
AGGGTTCGCGCGCGCGACCACGTCGATGGCCTGCCTCGCCCAGAACCGAGCGGGAACGTCGGCCCATCTGGATCGCACCGTGCCCGCAGCCAGGGCATGGGTCGAAGGCGCCAGCGTCCCGATCAGCAAACCGAGCGGGAGGGCGAGACGCAGCGCGAGCGGAACACGTGCAGGGGGCCGCGACCATGCCATATGGTTCGATCCGGCCGCGACCCTACTGAATCTCCGAGTTGACCGCGCATTGACCTTCTCGTGGACGTACCTGGACGGAACCGGTGAGCAGGCCGGCCGGTCCGACCCGTTCGAGGACCGCGGCACGGCGGAAGAGTGGATGGGTCGGGCGTGGGAGGAGCTCCTCGAGGGCGGGGTCGAGGAGGTGGCCCTGCAGGACGACGATCGGGGCAGGCGCGTGTATCGCATGAGCCTGCGGGCGTCCTGATGGCGTGGCGGCTGTCGTCCGTGCTGTTCGTGGTGGCCGGCCTGCTGGCATCGCCGGCCGTCGCGCTGGCCGACGGGCCCGCCGTGCAGATCACGGCCCCCGAGGAGGGCGCCGTGGTGGGCGGCGTCACCACGATCGAGGTGGTCTCCGGCGAGGGGACGATCTCGGTCACGTTCGAGTGGTCCACCGACGGGGGCGAGACGTGGATGCCCATCGGCGCCGACACCGACGGGTCCGACGGCTGGACGCAGCCCTGGGACACCGCGGGGTACAACGGCCCGGCCGTGATCAGGGCCACCGGCTCCGGTCCCACCGGGACGGGGAGCGCGACCTCGGCCGTCACGGTCGACAACACGCCGCCGCTTGTCTCACTCGAGGCCCGGCCGGGCCTGATCAGCCCGAACGGTGACGGCCGCGTGGACCGCACGGCGCTCGGCCTGACGTCGAGCGAGCCGGTCTCGGCGGCGCTGAAGGTGGTCGACGAGCACGGAACGCTCATCCGGCAGCTGGCGACGCAGTTCGCCGCGGCGAAGGGCCTGAACCTCGTGTCGTGGAACGGACTGCGGGAGGGCCATCCCGTCGCGGACGGCCGCTACCGCGTCATGCTCGGCGTGCGCGACCCGGCAGGCAACACCGCGACCGACGAGACGTGGGTCACGGTCGACACCACGCCGCCCACGGTCTCCATCCGCTCCGTCGGCCCGGAGCCCGCCGACGCGGGCCCGATCGATGTGCGGTCCGTGCTCCGGGATGCGAACGGGCCGCTCCGGACCACCGTCCAGCTCCTGGACGGCGCCGGCGTGCTCCGAACCGTTCCGACGGGACCGCATGCGTCGGGACCCCGCTCGATCCGGGTGGCCCTTCGCAGGCCCGACGGCGGTCTCCTGAACCCCGGCCTGTACTGGGTGCGGGTTGCGGCGACGGACGCCGCCGGGAACGTCGGACGCTCGGGGACCAGATCGTTCCGCGTGATCCGTCCGGTGCAGACGACGGTGTGGCGCGAGGTCTCCGGCGCGGGTTCGCGTGTCGCGCTCACGTTCGACGACTGCAACGATCACGATGCCTGGAACCGGATCCTCGACATCATGCAGGCGGCGGGCCTGCACACGACGTTCTTCTGCATCGGCCAGCGCGTGGCCGAGTACCCGGACATGGCACGCAAGACCGTGGCGCTCGGCGATGCGGTCGGCAACCACACGTGGGACCACGCGGATCCCACCGGCCTCTCCGAGACGGCGATGCGTGACGAGCTGGCTCGAACGGCGGCGACCTGGTGGCAGGTGGCGAGGACCACGCCCGTTCCGTACTTCCGCCCGCCCTACGGCGCGTACGACGCCGGAACGCTCGCCGCGGCGGGCAGTGAGGGGTACCTGCGCACGGTCCTGTGGGATGTCGACCCCCAGGACTGGCGGCGCCCCGGGGCTTCGGCGATCGTGTCGGATGTGCTCGGCGCGACCGGGCCGGGCGACATCGTCGTGCTGCACGTGCAGTCGCAGACCGCCGACGCGTTGCCCGACATCCTGGCCGGGTTGCGCAGCAGGGGTCTGCGACAGGTCTCCCTGCCGGAGCTCTTCGCCGCCGCCGGTCTCCGCTGACGGCGGCTACGCTGGCGTCACTCGTCGAGAGGAGGTCGATGTGGACGTCCAGGCCCTCGTCGCACAGGCCCGCCAGGCGCTGTCGGTGGACCGCGTGTTCGGCCAGCCGTTCGAGCAGGACGGCATCGCCGTGCTCCCCGTGGCCACGGTCCGGGGCGGAGGTGGCGGCGGAGGCGGGCCGACCGGAGGGGGCGGAGGCGGGCTGGAGGCCCGGGCCGCCGGCGTGTTCGTCATCGACCACGGCCGCGTCCGCTGGCAGCCGGCCATCGACCCGAATCGCGCCATGGCCGTGGGGCTCATCGCGCTCCTCGTGATCCGCTCGATGCTGCGGGGGCGGGCCCGGACGAAGCGCGCTCTGGCGAAGACGAAGGGGCACCGGCCCAGATGATCGCGAGCATCACGCGCCAGCTCCTCGACGCGCTGTCGTTCGCCGGCGGCATGACGTGGGAGATCCTGTGGGCGCTCATCCTGGGCTTCGCGCTGTCCGCGGCGGTGCAGGCCGTGGTGTCGAAGTCCGAGATGACCCGCCTGCTGCCGGACGACTCGCCGCGAACGCTGGCCATCGCCTGCGGACTGGGCGCGGCCTCCTCGAGCTGCTCGTACGCGGCCGTGGCCCTGGCCCGCTCCATCTTCCGCAAGGGCGCGGACTTCACGGCCGCCGTGGCGTTCGAGTTCGCCTCCACGAATCTCGTGATCGAGCTCGGGATCATCCTGTGGCTCCTCATCGGATGGCAGTTCGTGGCGGCGGAGTTCCTCGGCGGGATCCTGATGGTCGCGCTCCTCGCGATGCTGTTCCGGGTCTTCCTGACACCGAGAATCCTCGAGCTCGCCAAGCGCAATGCGGAACGGCACGTCCGGAGCTACATGCAGGGCCACGGCGAGATGGACATGTCCGTGACCGAGGGATCGATCCTGTCCCGCCTCACCTCGTCGCGGGGGTTCACGGCGACCAGCCACTACTTCGTGATGGACTGGGCCGCCATCGCCATCGACATCGCCGGCGGGCTGCTCATCGCGGGCGCGCTCGCGGCGTGGGTCCCGGAGTCGTTCTGGCAGAGCTTCTTCCTGATCGATCACCCGCTGCTGGCGAAGATCTGGGGGCCGCTGATCGGTCCGGTCGTGGCGATGCTCTCGTTCGTGTGCTCGATCGGGAACGTCCCGCTCGCCGCGGTGTTGTGGAACGGCGGGATCAGCTTCGGCGGCGTGGCGTCGTTCATCTTCGCCGACCTGATCGTGCTGCCGATCCTCAACATCTACCGCAAGTACTACGGCGGACGGGTGAGCCTGTTCCTGCTCGCCACGTTCTACGCCGCGATGGTCGTGGCCGGGCTCGTCGTCGAGGTGCTCTTCCAGGCCGTCGGGCTCGTGCCGGAGGGGCCGCGCCACGCCAAGGTGATCGAGGCCGCCGTGCACTGGAACTACACGACCGTTCTGAACATCCTGTTCCTGGCGGTCGCCGCGATCCTCGTGGTGCGGTTCTTCCGCACGAACGGCATGGCGATGTTCCGCATGATGAACGAGCCCATGGACGACCACGCGGGCCACGCGGGCCACGCGGAACACGAGGGCAACGCGGAGACCGGGTACGTGTGCCCGATGCACCCGGAGGTCCGCCAGGATCATCCCGGGCGATGCCCGAAGTGCGGGATGGATCTGGTGGAGGCGGCCACGGCCGAGGAGCATCGCCACTGATGGAGCTCGGGATCCGGGGCCGGGCGGCCATCGTCACGGGCGCGTCGCGTGGCCTCGGTTTCGCCATCGCCGAGGAGCTCGGGCGAGAGGGGTGCGATCTCGCCGTCTGCGCTCGTGGCGAGGACGACCTGCGCCGAGCGTCCGAGGCGTTCCGGGCGACGGGCACTCGCGTCCTCGAGCGAGTGTTGGACGTGACCGATCCGGCTCAGGTGCGGGACTTCGTCGCTGCGGCAGCCGGAGATCTCGGCGGCGTCGACATCCTGGTCAACAACGCGGGCCGCGCGCATCCCGGCAGCTTCGGGTCACTGTCCGATCAGGACTGGCAGGCCGACATCGACGTCAAGCTCTTCTCGATGATCCGATGCTCCCGCGAGGTCGTTCCGCACATGCGGGCGAGGGGCGGCGGGCGCATCGTCAACATCAACGCCGTGCTGGGCAAGGCCCCGCACCCTGGGTTCTTCGCCACGAGCGTGAACCGTGCGGCCTGCCTCGCGTTCACCAAGGCGCTGTCGATCGAGCTCGCGCCCGACGGCATCCTCGTGAACACGGTGAACATCGGCTACGTGGAGTCCTCGCAGTGGGAGAGCATCCGCGAGCGCCGAGCCCCCGAGCTCGACCCCGAGGAGTTCTTTCGCCGCACGGCCGATGCCGAGGTGCCGATGCGGCGCTTCGGCAAGCCGGAGGAGGTCTCGGGTCTCGTCGCGTTCCTCGTGAGCGACCGCGCGAGCTACATCACCGGCGCGTCGATCGACGTCGCCGGCGGCATGGGCCGCTACCTGTAGGCGTTTGCCCGTCCGCGGGCACCACCGATAGCCTGCGACGGCTTCCCTCGACCTCTTTCGGAAAGGATCCGTCATGGAGACGCCGGCCGCCGTGCAGACACCGCAGGAGCGCAGATCGTTCTTCGGCCCCGCGCTCGTGTTGCTGGGCGGCCTGCTGGTCGTCGTCAGCGGGCTCACGGACTGGGCGCAGGTGGCCCCGCCGGCGACGCTCGCGGGACCGATCACCGTCAAGGGGAGCGGGATCGTCGTGGTCGTCGGCGTGGTCCTGCTCGTCCTCGGCGTCGCGATGGGACTCATCCGATCTCGCGGAGCCCGCATCGCGCTCGCCGTCGTGGCGATCGTCGCCGGACTCGTCGCGGCGCTCATCACGGGGGTCTCGATCGGTTCCAAGGACGTGCTCATCAGCACGGCCGCCGACAAGTACGCCGAGACCTCCCCCGCCTCGAAGACCCGGATCGAGAACGCGTTGAAGGACCTGAACCACCGGGGGCAGCTCGACATCAACATCAAGATCGGGCTGTGGCTTGGTCTCGCCGGAGGGATCCTGGTCCTGGTCGGGGGCATCGGCGGCATCGCCGGATCCGGCAAGGGCGCAGCGACGGCCCGGCCGGGGGGCATGCCGTACGAGCCCGCCCGGAGCGGAGCGCCGGCGCCACCCATCCCGGGCGCCGCACCGCAGGCGCCGAACCAGCCCGGGCCCGACATCCCGCAGGGGGGCGGCGTCGGGCCGAGCCCGGGACCGCCGGTCCCGCCCGCCGGCCCGCCGATCGAGGGCGAGCCGGGCACGAGCCCCGAGTACCGGCCCTAGCGACTCGATCGGCGGCGGCACGTGCGCTCGGTTGAGCTCTCCGTCGACACGGGCGGCAACCGCATCGTCGACATCACGGACGCCGTCCGCGGCTTCGCTCGTGAGCAGGGCGTCAGCGGCCTGCTGAACGTCTTCCTCCCGCACGCCACCGCCGGCGTGGCGTTGATGGAGACGGGCTCCGGATCGGAGGGCGACCTGGAGGAGGTCGTGGACCGGCTGCTGCCCCGCGACGAGCGGTACGGCCACCGTCACGGCTCGACCGGTCACGGCGGCGATCACCTGCTGCCGGTGTTCGTCTCCCCCTCGCTGGTGCTCCCGGTGGACGACGGCGAGGTCGTCCTCGGAACGTGGCAGAGCGTGGTCATCGTGGATCCGAACCGGGAGAACAACCGCCGGAGCATCCGACTCTCGCTGCTCGAGGGCTAGAGGTACTGGCCCGGGCCGTGCACCGCGTCCTTGCCGTCGACCGCCTGCTGTGCCGCCACGGCCTGCACGTCGCGCTCGCGCAGCAGGAGGTACTCGTCGCCCTCGATCTCGACCTCGAGGCCGACGTGCGGGAGGAACAGCACGCGGTCGCCGGCCTTCACCGTCCGGGCGTCGGGGCCCACGAGCACGACGTCCGCCCACACGCATCGCTTGATGGTCGGGCCCGCCGTCGCCGGGATCAGCAGGCCGTGCTTCGAGCGGCGCTCGCCGTCCTGCGGGATCTGCACGACGACCCGGTCGGCGGTCAGCCGGATGTGATCGGGGATGGGCTTCTTCTTCGCGCGCTTCGCCCGCGACGTGGATTTCGGTGCAGCCGGCGCCATCGCGATCGATTGTACCGAGGGGCCGATCCCGACCCCGACCCCGCTCCGGCTCAGCCGACGAGCGCCGCCGCCACGCGGCCCCGCTGCTCCGACGGCCAACCCATGAACGCCGCGATCCAGAGCGCGCGCTTGTAGTACCGGTGCAGCGGGTGCTCCCAGGTGAAGCCGATGCCGCCGTGCGCCTGGATGGCCTTCTCGCAGACGTCGATCGCGGCCTCGGCTGCATACCCCTTCGCGCCCGCCGCGGCCATCGAGGCCTCGTCCGCCCCGTTGGCCACCGCCCACCCCGCGTAGTACGCGAGCGAGCGAGCGTTCTCCACCTCGACGTACGCGTCGGCCAGCTTGTGCGAAACCGCCTGGAACACGCCGATGGGCCGGTCGAACTGGCGGCGCGTCTTGGCGTGCTCGACGGCCAGCTCGAGGGCCCGGTCGGCCACCCCGACGGCCTCGAGCGCGAGCGCCGCCAGCGCACGGTCCCGGATCGAGCCCAGGACCTCGGGCCCCTTCGACGGATCGACGAGCATCCTGGCCGGCGCGGCGTCGAGCGACAGCGCGCCGAGCCGCCTGGTCGTGTCGACCGTGGGGAGGTCCTGCCACGTGACGCCCTCGCCATCGCGCGGCACGAGCCACAGGCCCGGGCCGTCCGGGGCCTCGGCGACCACCACGACCTGCTCGGCAAGCGCGAGGTCCGGAACGAAGAGCGTGGCACCCGAGAGCCGCCATGCATCGCCGTCTGCCGTGGCCTTCGTGGCGAGGCCGGAGACGGGGAACGACCCATCCGCGCCGGCCCACGCGAGGGTCACGGACGACTTCCCGGCCACCACCATCTCGAGGAGATCCGGGGACGCGGCCAGCGCGGGGAGCGCGAGCACCACCGTCGAAAGGAACGGCCCCGGATACAGCGCCCGCCCAAGCTCCTCGATGACGACCATCTCCTCGAGGAACGTCATCCCGGCCCCGCCGGCATCTTCCGGCAGCGAGATACCGGTCCATCCGAGCTCGGCGACCTCCGACCAGTTGGTGGGATCGAAGCCCGCTCCGTCCGCGATCTCCGCCACGCGCTCCGGTGGGTAGCGCGACGCCAGGAACTCGCGCGCCGAGCTCTTCAGCATCTCCTGCTCGTCGTTGAAGGTGAAGTTCACGAGCGCTCCGTGGTCATCGGCTCTTCGGCAGCCCGAGGACGCGCTCGGCGACGATGTTGCGAAGGATCTCGGACGTGCCGCCCTCGATCGTGTTGCCCCGACTGCAGAGCTGCCACCGCTGCCACACGCCGCCGTCGACGGCGTGATCGCCGCCCGACAGCATGGCGTAGGGCCCTTCGATCTCGAGCGCGAGCTTCGTCAGCCGCTGGTTCGTCTCGGACCACACCAGCTTGGCCGTGGAGCCCTCCGGCCCCGGCATGCCGGTCTGGAGGAACTTCGAGAACGATCGGTAGTTCGTGAACCGCAGCGCCTGCAGCTCGGACCAGAACTGTCCGATACGGTCGCGGATCACCGGGTCGTCCGCCGCGGTCGAGCCGTTGCGCTTCGTGGAGCGAGCGAGCTCGATCATCCGACGGAGCGCCACCTCTAAGCGGACGGTGAGCGCGATGCCAAGAGACGCGCGCTCGTTCATGAGGGTGGTGATGGCGACCGTCCACCCGTTGCCCTCGCCGCCGATCACCGCGTCGGCGGGCGCGCGGACGTCGTTGAAGAAGATCTCGTTGAATTCCGACTCGCCGGTGATCTGCTTCAGCGGCCGGACCTCCACGCCCGGCAGGTTCATGTCGAGCAGGAAGTAGGTGAGGCCATGGTGCCGGCCGGCCTTCGGGTCGGTGCGCGTCACGAGGATGCAGAAGTCCGCGATGTGCGCGAGGGAGGACCACACCTTCTGCCCGTTGATGACCCACTCGTCGCCGTCACGGACGGCTCGCGTGGACAATCCGGCGAGATCGCTGCCGGCTCCGGGCTCCGAGAACCCCTGGCACCACATGTCCTCGGCGGTCAGGATCCGCTTCACGAACCGTTGCTTCTGCTCCTCGGTGCCGTGCGCGAGGATCGTCGGGCCGGCCATCCCGAGGCCGATCACGTTCATGTGCTCCGGCGCGCCGGCCCGGGCAGACTCCTCCATCGCGATGACCTGGTGCGTGACCGGCTGCTCGCGGCCGCCGTAATGCTTCGGCCACGTGATGCCGACCAGACCCGCGTCGTAGAGCTTGCTCGACCAATCCTTGTAGAACGCGTGCCGCGCCTCACCCTCCGGTTCGGGTCGACCGGCTCGTGCTCCCTCCGGGATGTTGTCCGCGAGCCACGTGCGGACCTTCTCCCGGTACGCCGCCTCCTCGGGTGTGTCGCGGAAATCCATCGCGCCAAAATCTTACTCAGCGGTAGGTTCGCGCGCAGACGGGTAGGGTGCATCACCGTGAACGTCGGGGAGGTCATCGATCGGGCCGAGGACATCCTGCTCGCGTCGCCGTCCGTCGACCACTGGCAGAAGGGACGGGAACGGATCGAGGCCGAGGAGATGCTCGAGCACCTGCTCGGACACGAGCTCGACGCCGACGACGAGGTCCCGGCCGCCATCCGGCGGCGCTTCGAGCGGCTCGTGGCGCGACGCGCCACCGGCGAGCCCGTGCCGCAGATCCTGGGGTTCGTGGAGTTCCGCAACCTCACGCTGAAGGTCCGCCGCGGCGTCTTCGTCCCCCGCGACTCGAGCGAGTGGCTCGTGGCCCAGGCGGTACGGCGCCTCCGCCGGCGGTCGGGCCGGCCGGTGGCCGTCGATCTCGCCACCGGGGCCGGGCCCATCGCCCTCGCCGTCGCGAACGAGGTCCGGGGCGCCGAGGTGTTCGGCACCGACCTCACCGCGGAGTCCGTGGCCCTGGCCAGGGAGAACGCCCGGCACCTCGAGGTGCCGGCCCGCTTCGTCCGGGGGGACCTCTACGACGGCCTGCCCCGCCGCCTGGCCGGGAAGATCGATGTGATCACGTTCCATCCGCCCTACCTCGGCCGGGGTGAGCTCCGGGAGCTCCCGGACGAGATCCGCAAGTTCGAGCCCGCCTCGTCGCTCACGGATCGCAGTCCGACCGGGATGTTCCTGATCGAGCGCGCCGCGATCGAGTCCGAGGAGTGGCTGCGTCCGGGCGGGTGGCTCCTGGTGGAGGTGGCCCCGGACCGGTCCAGGGCCGTGGCGTCGCTCATCCGGCGTTGCGGGTTCCGCGACGTGAAGAGCACGAAGGACCCCACCACCCGGCTCGACGTCAGCCGGGTCATCGCGGGGCGGAGATAGCCCGAAAGCCCGGACCCCTTGCCTCGGAGCGGCGCCAGGCCTCAGGATGGCCGGGTGAAGTGGCTTCTGAGGGGGGGCCTCCTCCTGTTCGCGCTCGCCATCGTCCCGGGGACGGCGCACGCGCAGAGCTCGCAGCTCCGGGGCACGGGAACCGTCTCCGGGGCCCTGCAGCAGGGGAGCCTGCTGTCCGTGCACCTGCACGTGCAGCACGCCGAGGGCTGGCAGCACATCCAGGAGATCGACGTGACGCTCGACCTGCGTGGAAGCACCCTGGAGCGGCTGCAGTTCGCGCCCACACAGTCCTCGCTCGCGATCCTCGGCGACGGATCGCCGGCGTCGCTCGGCCAGACCACCACGCTGCAGGGGTCGTACTTTCAGATCAACCCGTCGAAGGTCAGCCTGAGTGCCCGGGGCGGGCGCCTCGCGGTCACCATCCCGATCCGGCTGCGGACCGATCCGCCGCCGGGAGCCAGGCTGGAGTTCTCGGCCTCGGCCGTCCCGCTCGCCTCGCTCGGCCCCAAGGCCCTGACGCCGCCGGTCGAGTCCTCCAGCGGATTCTCATGGGGAACGCTCGGGGCGGCGGCGCTCGCGGCCCTCCTCCTCGGGGGGTTCGTCGGCAACGTCCTGGGCGTGCGGCGCCGTCCGACGCCGCGGGTCTCCGTGTACGGAGCCGTCCAGCGTCGTCTCTCGCAGGAGAAGGCCAAGCGATGAGCACCGAGGCCCCTCCGGCGCGATCGGAGCGTCCCGGCGTTTGGGGGCGCCTCGAGGACGCCGCCAGGTCCCGGCCCGTTCCCGAGGGAGACGGGCTCTGGTCGCGGCTCAGCCACCTCGTCGACCCCGCCGAGGTCCGGCCGAAGCTCGCCGACGACGTGGAGGTCAAGGAGTTCAAGCTCCGATGGGGCAACGACTACTGGATGATCGCCAACCACCGCGATCACATCTTCTACAAGCTCGATCCGTCGGAGGCGAAGCTCCTCGAGCTCATGGACGGCACGCGAACGGTCAAGGAGATCGTCCTCGAGCGGTTCAAGGACTCCGGCGACCTCGAGCTCTCCGGCGTGTCCGACCTCGTGTACTCCCTCTACGTCGGCAACATGCTCGACCGGCGGTACGTCGATCTCGACGAGGCGATGAAGCGGGCCATGGACCCGGTCGCCCAGAAGCGGAGCCGGCAGTTCATGCGGACGCTGGACATCGACTGGAGGGGCGCGGGCGCGTTCGTCAGGTGGATGTACGACCACGGGCTGAAGTGGCTGTTCAAGCCACCCGCGATCATCCTGCTCGGGCTGTGGTCGCTGTTCGGCGTCGCCCTGTTCTTCCTCAACAGCCACTCCGGCCACTTCAACCTGAGCGGGAGCTCGCTCGCCATCGGCGCGCTGATCCTCATCTTCCTGGAGTACTTCCGGATCGCCGTGCACGAGCTGGGCCACGCCTTGGTGCTCCACCACTACGGGCGGAAGGTGCACAGCGCGGGGTTCATGATCTATTTCGGCGCGCCCGCGTTCTACATCGAGTCCTCCGACGGGCTCATGCTCGATCGCAAGCAGCGCATGCAGCAGTTCGCGGCGGGCGTGTACCTGCAGGCGACCCTGTCGGCCGTCGCGGGGATCGTCGCGTACCTGTACCCGGGCTGGGTGCTGTCGGAGACGCTCTACCGGTTCTCGGTGCTGAACTACTTCTCGATCATGTTGAACCTGACCCCGATGCTCGAGCTCGACGGGTACTACATCCTGGCCGACGCCATCCAGGTCCCCGACCTCCGGCCGAGGTCCATCGAGTTCGTCCGTCACCATCTGGTGCGCAAGCTCCGCCACCGGGAGCCGTGGACGGCGCGCGAGGTGGGTCTGGCGCTGTTCGGGGTGTTCGGCTTCTTCATGACGATCTTCGCGTTCTGGCTGGCCTACTTCTTCTGGAAGACGATCTTCGGCGGGCTCGTGACGCGGCTGTGGGACAGCGGGATCGTGGGGCGCGCGCTCCTCGTTGCGCTGGCCGCCTTCGTGGCCGGCCCGGCCGTTCGCGGCGGCATCAACGTCGTGCGGTCCCTGTCGCGCCGCATCCGCGCCATCTCCCGGCAGATCAAATTCCGGCTCGAGACGAAGTGGCGGGTGGAGGCGGCGAAGCTCATCGACGGGCTGCCCACGTTCGAGGGCGTCCCGGGCGAGGTCCTCGGACAGCTCGCCGGCCGCGTGAGCCTGCGGTCGTTCTCCGCCGGACAGCCCGTGGTCCGGCAGGGGGAGCGCCCCGATGCCTTCTACGTCGTGCGCACCGGCACGTTCGAGGTCGTGGAGGAGAACAAGGAGACCGGATCCGAGCGGGTCCTCCGTGTGCTCGGGCGCGGGGAGGGCTTCGGCGAGCTCGGGCTGGCGCAATCGGCCCCTCGCGCGGCGACGGTGCGGGCCGCCGAGCAGGGCGAGGTGTTCGAGGTCGACAAGGGCACGTTCGACGAGCTCCTCAAGGACTCGGTGAAGGTCCCGACGTTCGCCCCCACCGCACAGGTGCTCTCGGAGCTTCGCGAGCTGCCCTCGTTCGCGTACCTCGAGCCCGACCAGCTGGCGGAGGTCATGGACAACGGCGAGTGGGTGAACATCGGCCCGGGTGAGACCATCCTCGCCCAGGGGGACATCGGCGATGCGTTCTACGCGATCCGCTCGGGGCAGGTGGAGGTGGTCAAGGACGACGAGGTCGTGGCCACCCTCGGCCAGGGCGACTATTTCGGGGAGGTCGCGCTCCTGCTCGACGTCCCCCGCACGGCGACGGTGCGGACCCGGACACCCGTTCGCGTCTTCCGCCTCCGACGGCGGGGCTTCGATCGCCTCGTCGCGGAGTCCTTCAAGAAGGGCCACCTCAACCCGCACCTCGTGCAATCCGGGCTCGACCGGCACTGAGGAGTGATGCGCTGATGGACTGCTTCAATTGCCGACGCACCGCCGTGGGGATCTGCCGATTCTGCGGCCGCGGGACGTGCGAGGACCACGTCCAGACCCATCCCTACATCCTCGAGCTGTTCAAGACGCAGGAGACGACGAAGGTCCTCGTTGTCGAGGATGCCCTCTTTTGCGGGGAATGCACGCCTCGGCCCGATCCGCTGGATCTCCCCGAGCTGGACCAGCCGGGAGCGACGTGACGGGCGTCACCAACATCGATGTGACCGGGGTCACCGAGAACCTGGTGACCGAGAACACGCTCGCTTTGGTGACCGGCGTCACCGACACGCGAGGCGCACGGAGGGAAGATGCGGTCGATGTGACGCAGGGCGGAGAGGCCCTCGCGGAACCTGGACCCCGAAGGGGAGGTGAACCAGATGGAGAAGGAGATCACTCCGGTGAGGCCGGGATCTTCGACCTCAGCTGCCGAGACCCGCGTGTCCCAGCCGCTGAAGGCCAAGTCGAAGAGCAAGAGCAAGTCGAAGTCCAAGTCCAAGAGCAAGTCGAAGTCCAAGTAGCTCACTTCGCACTTCTCGAACGGGCCTGGGGATCGCTCCCCGGGCCCGTTTCGCGTCCGCTTTCGGTTTCGCTTCCGCTCCGTCCCTCCGGATTCATCTCGGGGATGCTCGAGTGGCGATGAGGACCGGGGTGAGCGCCCCCTCGATGCCGGAGGTGGTCAAGGCCATGCGCGCCGCGCCGCTCCTCGCCGAGGCCGACGCCAAGGCCGTCGAGCGCCTGGCCTCGAGCGGGCGGATCCGCGACTTCCGCAAGGGGACGTACCTCTTCCACCAGGGTGACGACGCCCCCGACGTGCACTTCCTGGTTCGGGGTCGCGTCGAGATCTCCTCGCTCTCGGTGACCGGGCACCGCCAGTTCCACACCACGCTGACGAATCCGCAGTTCTTCGGCGAGCTCGGCGTGCTGGGTCAGATGCCGCGGACCGCCACGGCCGTGGCGCTGGACCAGTCGAGCGTGCTCGTGATCGAGGGTGAGCCGTGGCTCGACTTCCTCTCGTCTCATCCCGAGGCCACGCGGGAGTTGCTGCGAGCGCTCGCCCGCCAGATCCAGGCCCACGAGGCCTTCGTGGAGGACCTGCTGTTCCTGGACCTGAAGGGGCGGGTTGCGAAGCGCCTGCTGCAGCTCGTCTCGCCGAGCCTCGTCGAGGTCCCGAACGACGGCGCCATGCTGCCGTCGGTCGTGACGCACGCCGACCTGGCGTCGCTCTGCGGAGGGAGCCGCGAGAACGTCACGCGGATCCTCTC
>JBHELK010000126.1:0-11819 GCA_046263085.1 Actinomycetota bacterium | reverse complement strand
GTCGCCCGCACCATCGGCGGCATCGACGTCCTCGTCGCCAATGCCGGCTGGGGCCGTTACGCGGCTTTCGACGAGGAGACCATCGAGACCATCGACTCCCAGGTCCGCACCAACATCCTGGGGCAGATGTACTGCACCCACGCCGTCCTTCCCCACATGAAGGAGCAGCGCAAGGGCCATCTGGTCTTCCTCTCGAGCACGAACGGACGCATCCCGCCGCCGCTGCAGTCCGTGTACAACGCCACGAAGTTCGCGGCGATCGGCTTCGGGGAGACGCTGGGCCACGAGGTGAAGCCGTTCGGCATCGGCGTCACGATCGTGTACCCCGGTCCCATCGCGACCGAGTTCTTCGAGGCCCCCGAGTTCGAGCGCATGCGCAAGCCGAAGCTCGTCCCGGTAGAGAGGATGGCCGAGGCCATCGTGAAGGGCATCGAGCGGAACAAGGCCGACGTCACCCTGCCGAAAGCGCTCAAGATCCCGGCGAAGATGCGCGCCCTCTTCCCGAACATGGTCCGCCGGGGCGTGGCGAACTACGCGAAGAAGAGTCCCTCCCGCGCCCCTAGCCCTTCACGGCGCGGAAGCGGAACGACCTCCGAACCTTCGTGATCCGTGGATCCGCGAACCCCGCTCGGCGCAGTCGCGAAACGAACTCGTCCGGATCGACCGGCACACAGGTGTCACCCAGGTGGTACAGCCGGAACCGCAGGCTCATCGTGCTGTCCGATCCCAGGAACGTCCCGCCCGGCCCGAGCACGCGGAACGCCTCCCTGAGCAACGAGTCCTGCAACGACACCGACGGCACGTGGTGGAACATCGTCAGACACACGACGGCCGAGAAGCGATCCGCCTCGAACGGCATCTCGGCCGCGTCGCCCTCCACGACGGTCACACCTCCGTCGGCGTCGAACCGCGCCCGCAATGCGGCCACCGACCACGGATCGATCTCCAGCACCGTCATGCGAGCGGCCGCCCGCGGACGGATCAGCGCGGTGGTGATCCCCGGCCCGGGCCCGATCTCGAGCACGTCGTCGCCGAGCGCGACGTCCCCGAGGGCCCACGGGACGAGCTGCGACCGGGCCTTCCCCGCCCACCGGTCCGACCGGCAGTACCAGCGATGGAAGCGGTTCACGAGGCCTGGAGCTGGCGCTTCAGGAGGTACTTCTGCACCTTCCCGGCGAGGGTCCGGGGGAACTCGCTCACGATCTCCAGGCGCTCCGGCGTCTTCTGCTTGGCCACACCGCGAGACGAGAAGTGCTCGCGGACCTCGTCAAGCGTCAGCTCCTGGCCCCCTGTGATGACGAACGCACACACCCGCTCGCCGTATCGCTCATCCGACACCGGGGTCACCGCGGCCTCGACCACCTTGGGGTGCGTGACGAGCACCTCCTCCACCTCCCGGGCGGAGATGTTCTCGCCGCCCCGGATGATGATGTCCTTCTTCCGATCGGTGATCGCGAGGTAGCCGTCGGCATCGAACCGGCCGATGTCGCCGGTGTGGAACCAGCCGTCCGCGTCGAAGGCCTCCGCGTCCATGTCGGGATCCATGTAGCCCAGGAACTGGTCGGGGCCGCGTGAGACGATCTCCCCCTCCTCGCCGGCCGGCACGTCACGCCCGTCGTCGTCAACGAGGCGCAGCTCGACCCCGCCCATGGCCCTTCCGTCGGTGTACGCGCGCTTGCCGAGCGGATCGGAGGGCGAGCCCATCGTGATCGACGGATGCTCGGTGCACCCGTACGAGCGGAACGCCGTCCACCCCGCCGTTTCGGCCTGCTCCACCAATGAAGGCATCACGTTGGCGCCGCCCAGGCCGAAGATCTCGAGCGACGACGTGTCGAAGGATGCGAACTCCGGGTGCGTGAGCATCGTCATGAGGAAGAAGGTCGCCCCGCCGGTGCGGGTGACCCGATGCTCCTGCATCAGCTCGAGTGCCCACTTCGGATCCCACCCGTCCATCAGCACGAGCTTGCGGTAGCCGAGGAGGAACGGCGCGATGAGCGCCGAGTACACGCCCGCGATGTGACCGATGGGGTTGGGACACAGGAACACGTCGTCCGGACCGCCACCCGAGACACTGGACAACTCCCGGCATTCCGCCAGCAGCGTGTTGTGCGAGTGGACGACGCCCTTCGGATCGGCGGTGGTCCCGCTGGTGTATGCGAGCACGTGGGGCTCGTCCGGCGAGATGTCGGCGGCCGGGAAGTCATCGGTCGCCCGTTCGGCCACCTCGGCGAACGCCATCGCGCCATCCGGGACCTTGTCGCCCACGACGATCACGTGTTCCAGCGAGGGCAGCCGGTCGCGGATCTCGGCCAGCATCGCCAGATAGTCGACCCCGCTCCACGTGTCGGGAACCACGAACGCTTTCGCCCCGGACTGCCGGAGGATGAACTCCACCTCGCGGGCCCGGTAGATGTGGATGATCGGCACGACCACCAGCCCGAGCTGCGCTGATGCCAGGTACGTCAGGCAGGCCTCCATCCAGTTCGGCATCTCGAGGGCCAGGACGTCGCCCCGTCGCAGGCCGATCGCGTGGAGCGCTCCGGCCAGCCGCTGCGCCCGTCCATGCATCTCGCGATAGGTGGCCGACGCCGGCCGGGTCGGGGATGCCACGAGGAACTCCGCATCAGGCCACAGCTCGGTGCAGGCACGCTCGAGCACCCGGTTGAACGTCTGGGTGCCCCACGCGCCGCTCCGGCGGTATTCGTCGAAGAGCCGTGCCCGGACGTCCTGACGGGGGAATCGCTGGTCCAACACCGTTCGCGGATTCTAGAATCGCGCGACCTCGAGGGGGCTCCGTTGGCACGGATCAGTCGCAGGGAGTTCGTCAAGGGAGCCGGGCTCCTGCCGCTGGCAGCCGCGCTGCCACCGGGCGCCCTGGCCCGGGCGCTGGCCGACACCAGCTCGCCGTACCGATTCCTCACGGCGCACCAGGCGGCCGTGGTGGTGGAGGGCACGGCGCGATTGATCCCCGGCCCGACCGACGACGCCACCGAGCTCGGCCATCCCGGGGCCCGGGAGGCGAACGTGGTGCGCTACATCGACACGATGCTGGCGGCGTTCACCTTCGACCCGCCGAAGGTCCATGCCGGCGGGCCGTTCAGCGACCGGGCCGGCGGTGCGAGCGACGACATGCTTAGCTTCGTCGGGCTACCCAGGACGCGCCGCCTCGCGTGGCGCAAGCGCATCAAGGAGCTGCAGGCCGCGTACCGAGCCGGCGTCCAGGAGCTCGACGACGCCGCCGGCGGTGACTTCACGACCGCGTCACCGCTCGACAAGGACCAGATCCTCACGCAGGCCTCCATCACTTCGCTGCTGTTCGATCACTCGATCGAAGGGATGTACGCGGTGCCCGAGTACGGCGGGAACCAGGGCCTCGTGGGATGGCAGGACATCAAGTTCCCCGGCGACTCCCAACCCCGCGGGTACACGGCCGAGGAGGTCGGCAACTCCGACGGACCCGATCCGATCGATCCCGTGATCGCCGCCTTCGTCCGGGCCAACTTCGAACGCGCGGCCCGCGGGGTCCGGCTCGCGAGGTGGAAGCGGTGAAGCGGTGAGCAAGGCCATCATCGTCGGCAGCGGGGCGGGTGGAAGCATCGCGGCCATGGTCCTCGCCGAACGGGGCTGGGACGTCGTGGTCTTCGAGAAGGGCCCGAACTACGTGGGCGACCTTCGCGAGGCCGCCCCCCACTCACGGTTCTCGAACGACGAGCTGAAGTCCCGCCATCGGGGCTTCGAGGACCCCGACGTCCTGTCGGAGCCCCGGACGTACCGCAAGCACAGCAGCCAGCAGGATCCGCTCGCCGTCGGGGACGTCAACGATCTTCCCTCCACCGTCGGCGGCGGCACCATCCACTGGGACGCCAAGACGCCGCGCATGTGGGACATCGACTTCAAGAAGCGCTCGCTGATGGGCCCGGCCCAACCGGCGTCGGTGCAGGATTGGCCGTTCGCGTACCAGGACCTGGTGCCGTTCTACGAGGACGTGGAGCGGCTGATCGGCGTGCAGGGCGACGTGGCGCAGCTCCCCGCCGAACCGACGCTGAAGCACGCCCCCCGCGGCTCGTCATACCAGTACCCGATGCCGCCCGGACCGCCGCAGTACGGGTCCCTGAAGCTGGCGGCAGGGGCCGAAGCCCTTGGGCTGCATCCGTATCCGACGCCCATGGCCATCAACTCCCAGACCCACGGCGGCCGCCCGGCGTGCAACGACTGCGGGTTCTGCAGCGGGTACGGGTGCCCGATCCACGCGAGGGCCGGGGCGCTCGCGCCGCTGCGGCGGGCGGTCCGTGCCGGCGCGGAGGTCCGGCCGAACTCGTTCGTGTTCCGTGTGAACCGCCACCACCACCGGGCCACGGGCGTGTCGTTCGCCGGGCCCGACGGCCGCCACCGCACGGAGAGCGCCGATCTCGTGGTGCTCGCGGGCTCGGCCATCGAGACCATCCGCCTCGCGTTGCTCTCGCGGTTCCCCAACAAGCACCAGCTCATCGGGCACTACTTCATGATGCATTGGTTCACCACCGGCTTCGCCAGCTTCTTCACCGAGAGGATGCACGCCTACCGGGGGCGCTCCACCTCCCACAACCTCGACGATTTCGCCGACCCCGAGTACCCGGGGGCGAGCGCGGCGGCGCAACAGGCGGGGCTGCCGTACATCCGGGGCGGCGTGGTGGAGATGGGCGGCAGCCAGGACGTGATCGAGGAGGCCTTCACGTACAAGGGGC
Source organism: Actinomycetota bacterium (assembly GCA_046263085.1). Lineage (GTDB taxonomy): Bacteria > Actinomycetota > UBA4738 > UBA4738 > JACQTL01 > JBHELK01. The sequence continues at coordinate 7,095 of JBHELK010000126.1, read as the reverse complement.
TCCTCGAGCAGGCCACGCCGGAGAAGCCGTTCGGCTCGCAGTTCAAGAAGATGATGCGCGCGAGCGTGCTGCGCGACCGGCTGGTCGGTGCCGAGATGATCGCGGAGGACCTCGCGTACCGCCGGAACTTCGTGGATCTCGACCCCAAGGTGCGCGACGCGAACGGGTTCCCCGTCGCTCGCATCACCTACGCCCCCGGCAACCACGAGCTCACCGCGCAGCGGTTCTACGTCGAGGAGCTGACGAAGCTGATGAAGGCCTCCGGCGCCGACGTGACCGCGGCGGTGGCCAACACGTCGAGCAACTCGTTCCCGATCGGGCAGGGCGACGTGCCGGGCGGAGCGCACATCATGGGCGGGATGCCCATGGGCGAGGGTCCCCGGCGGTTCGTGTGCGATCCGCACGGACGGGTTCACGGCCTCGATAACGTCTTCGTGACGGACGGCTCGGTCTTCGTGACGTCGGGCGCCATGAATCCGACGCTCACGATCATGGCCGTGGCCCTCCGCACCGCCCGTCATTTCGCGTGAACCGCCGCCTGCTCGGGCAGGGGCGTGAGGCGGAGATCTTCGAATGGGAGCCGGGGACCGTGCTTCGGCTCCTGCGAGATCCCTCCGCCCGCGAGCGCGCCGAGCACCAGGCGGCCGCCATCCGGGCGGCGTCGGGGAGCGGAGCGCCGGTCGCCGGGGTCCGCGATCTGATCGAGGTGGATGGACGGCCGGGTCTGGTCCTGGACCGGGTGGACGGACCGGCCCTCATGGATGCCCTCGCTCGCAGGCCCTGGCGGCTCCTCTCGATCGCCCGGACGCTGGGAGAGGTTCACGCCCGGGTGCACGAGGTTCGGGCGCCGGACTCGTTGCCGGAGCAGCGTGCGTTCCTCCGGGAGCGCATCGAGGCGGCGCCGGACGACCTGCCGGGCCCGCTGCGGAGCTTCGCCCTTCGGGTTCTCGAGGGACTCCCCGGAGGAGATCGCCTGTGTCATGGCGACTACCACGTGAGCAACGTCCTCGCGGGGCCGGCCGGTCCGGTTGTCATCGACTGGACGCTGGTGTGCCGCGGCCATCCCACCGGTGACTTCGCCCGGTCCCTCCTCCTCACGCGGTTCGGCGAGGTGCCGCCCGGGACGCCCCTCGTGATCCGGACCCTCCGCGGGGCCGGGCAGGGGGTCTTCAACCGGGCCTACGAGCGGGCCTATCGCAGGAAGGCGGCCGTCGACGACCCTTCCATCGAGCGATGGCAGGTGGCGCACGTCGCGGCGAGGTTCTCGGAGGGCATCATGAGCGAGTACCGGACCCTGACGCGGTTCCTGGAAGCTCGGGCACCGGGCTAGGCTCGCGAGCCATGCCGGTCCTCGTCGCGTTGATCCCGCCGCCCTCGCCGCCCGAAGCCGCGGCGATGGCGTACGGCGGGCTGCTCGGGCCAGAGTGGACGGTGCAGGGGTTCCGGAGTGAGGACGACGTGCCCGACGAGGTGGCCGCCGACGCGGAGTTCGTGGTGGCGGCCGCGTCGCAGCGGGTGAGCACGCTGTTCGATCGAGCGCCCAGGCTCCGGGTCGTGCAGATCCCCGGTCACGGCTTCGACCACGTCGACCTGGAGGCGGCGGAGCGCGCGGGCGTGCCGGTGTGCACCGTGGCGTCGAGCGGGGCCGAGTCACACACGGTCGCGGAGATGGCGCTGCTGCTGGCCGGGGTCGCATCGCGGCGCGTGGTGGCCGGCGACCGGCTGGTTCGCGACGGGAAGTGGGGGACCCAGGAGATGCTGTTCGGTGGCGGGGGGGTGTTCGAGCTCGCCGGCAAGACGCTCGGGATCGTCGGGTACGGCCGCATCGGCCGGGAGCTGGCGAAGCGCGCCCGGGCTTTCGACATGCGTGTCGTGTGCTCCGACGTCGTGCCCGTCGAGGACGACGACGTCGAGGTCATCGAGCTCGACGCCCTCCTGGCGCAGAGTGACGTCGTCTCGCTGCACGCGCCGCTCACACCCGCGACGAGGCACCTGATCAACGGGGAGGCACTGGCGAAGATGAAGGCGGGCTCGATCCTGGTGAACACCGCCCGGGGCCCACTCGTGGATGCCGACGCGCTGGCCCGTGCCCTGGCCTCCGGACGGCTCCGGGCCGCCGCCATCGACGTCTTCGATCCCGAACCGCCATCAGCGGACTCGCCGCTGTTGCAGCTCGACAACGTGGTGCTGTCGCCGCACATGGCGGGCGTGGCGCAGGAGTCGGTGATGCGCATCCTCGGCGCCGCGCTCCAGAACTGCCGGCGCGTCGCGGACGGGCAGCCGCCGCACGACGTCGTGACCGGCGACTGACGTGCACGGCGGCCGGCTCGTCGCGAAGGCCTTGCGCGCGAACGGCGTCCGGTACCTGTTCGGCCTGTGCGGCGACCACGTGAACGCGATCTTCGACGGGTGCGTGGACGAGGAGATCCCGATCGTCGACACCCGCCACGAGGCCGCGGCCGTGCAGATGGCACAGGGGTGGTCGCTCGCCATGGGGCGCCCGGGTGTGGCGTGCGTGACCGGCGGTCCCGGGCTGATGAACTCGGTGACGACGCTCGCCGACGCGAAGCTCGCGGGCATCCCACTGGTGGTGCTGACGAGCTCGATCCGCCAGAACGAGGTCGGCAAGGGCCACCCGCAGGACATGGACCAGAGGGCGGTCGTGGGGCCGATCACGGCTGCCGTCGAGACCGTTCGCGAGGTCGGCAGGATCCCCGAGGCCGTCAACGCCGCGTTCCTCGACGCCCACCTCCGCCGGGGGCCGGTGGTACTGGAGGTTCCCCTCGATGTGCAGCTGGCGAAGACGTCCGGTGACGACGTGCCCGAGCCGCAATTTCGGGCGGTGACGGCCGAGGGGTTCCCCGGCTTCCGCGAGGCGGTGGAGCTCCTCCGGAACGCCGAACGACCGGTGGCGATCGTGGGCGAGGGCGCGTTCTGGTCCGGCGGCGGAGAGGCGCTCCGGCGGTTCGCCGAGGTCTCGGGGATCCCGGTGTTCACGATCCGAGCCGGTCGCGGTCTCCTTTCCGACGACCACGAGCTGTGCTTCGGCCCGCCCAACTATCTCCGCGGCCCGGGCACGGTGGCGTTCCCGAGAGCCGACGTGTTGCTCGTCGTCGGGACCGAGCTCGACATCGTTCTGATGTTCGGCAACGTCGCGCCGCAGGCGAAGCTGATCCGCGTCGACGCCGATCGCGCTCGCGTGACCCGCCACAAGGCGCCCGACGTCGCGATCGTGAAGGAGGAGGGATGGGTGCTGCGCAACCTGGCGCGCGAGCTGGATGGCATGCCCGCTCGCGACGGCTGGCTCGCGGAGCTGCGAGCGGTCCAGGCCGATGACCCGCCGCCGCTCGGGGACGGACCGGTCCATCCGGCAGCGCTCGCCCAGGCGGTTGCGCGGGCGGCCGTCTCTCCGACGACCGTTGCACTCGATGCGGGGGCTCTCGCCCTGTGGGCCTTCGACCGGCTGCCGGCCACGGGCCCGGGCCGGATGCTCACGACGTTCACCACGCCGCTCGCCACGCTCGGTCCCGGTCTGCCCTTCGCCATGGCCGCGAAGCTGGCCAGGCCCGACGAGCCGGCCGTGGCACTCGTCGGCGACGGAGCGTTCGGGTTCTCCGCGATGGAGCTCGACACGGCGGCTCGGCACGGCATCGAGGTGAAGGTGGTGATCGGGAACGACGCGGCGTGGGGGATCGTGAAGCGCCAGATGGAGCTCGGCTTCGGGCGGAGCGTGGCGGCGGAGCTCGCGCCGAGACGCTACGACGAGCTGGCGAGGACCCTCGGCGCCGCCGGGGAACGCGTCGAGAACGGAACCCACCTTCCGGCCGCCCTCGATCGCCTGATGGCGACTTCCGGCCCGGCCGTCCTCGACGTCGCGCTCGACGGCAGCGCCGACCACCCGGCCATGCCGTTCATCGCCCAGATGTTCGCCCCGGAGTCGTAGCCCGCCGGTATCTGTGGTTTCGTGGCCCGAGCGAAGCAAGGAGGACGACATGCGCGGGGGAACGATCGCGGCGCAGTGGTTGAAGGCCCAGGGGGTGACGCACGTGTTCGCGCTGTGCGGCGAGCACATCCTGCCGTTCCTGGACGGATGCGACGAGGCCGGCATCCGGGTGATCGGCACGCGGCACGAGCAGAGCGCGGTGCTCGCGGCCGAGGCCTACGCCAAGGTCACAGGACGGCCCGGCGTCGCCGCCGTCACCGCCGGCCCCGGCGTCACGAACGCGATGACCGGACTCGCCGTCGCCAACTCGACGGGTACGCCGGTCCTGCTCGTGAGCGGCCGGACCTCGACGGCCAAGCGCCTGACCGGCACCTTCCAGGACATCGACGGCCGGGCCATCACGCAGGCCGTCACGAAGTGGAACGAGACCGTCTACCAGGCCGAGCGGATCCCCACGTACTTCGAGTCGGCATGGCGTCGCATGCTCAGCGGCCGGCCGGGTGCGGTGATGCTCGAGCTCCCGCACGACGTCCTGACTTCCGATGCCGACGCCGAGGTGCGCCCGGTGGAGCTGCCGGCCCCCGCCGGCGCCTCGCCGCGCGCCGTCGAGCGCGCCGCCGAGATCCTGGGTCAGGCCGAGCATCCCATCGCGGTCGCGGGGAGCGGGGCGTTCTGGGCCGGCGCGGGCGAGCAGCTCCGGGCGTTCGCGGATCGCACGCAGATCCCGGTGACGACGCTGAACGCCGCGCGGGGTCTGTTGCCCGACGGCCACGAGTGCTGCATCGGGCCGCTGTCGGAGGCGGGCATGGCCCTGATGCAGGCCGACGTCGTGCTCCTCCTCGGCTCGAAGCTCGACGCCAGTCTCACGTTCGGCGGGCCACCGCTGTTCGCGATGACGCCGCGCATCGTGCAGGTCGACATCGAGCCCGGCTGGGTCGGGCTCAACGTGCAGCCGGAGCTCGGCATCCACGGCGACGTGGCGGTGGTCCTCGGCCAGCTCACCGATGCGTGGGACGCGAAGGCGAAAGACGGCTGGCTGCAGATGGCGAAGCAGGGCGGCGACCAGATGCACCAGACGTGGGCCGACCTGGGGAAGGTCGACGGATCGCCCGTGCCGCCCGGCCGTGTCCCGAGCGCGATCATCGACGAGGCGGGCCCGGACGCGATCCTCGTCTCCGACGGCGGCGACATCCACACCTGGTGCGTCACGACGTTCCCGGCGTTCCGGCCGGGGTCGCTGCTCACCACCCACGACTCCCTCGGGACCATCGGTGTCGGCGTGCCGTACGCGCTGGGCGCCAAGGCAGCGGCGCCGGACCGCCCCGTGGTGATGTGCATCGGCGACGGTTCGTTCGGATTCGGGGCCATGGAGCTCGAGACCGCCGCCCGCAACGGCCTGCCCTTCGTCGCGGTGATCGCGAACAACGGGGCGTGGGGCAACATCCGGCACGAGCAGGGGCGCCAGTTCCACCGGACCCCGGCGACCGAGCTCTCGCAGCAGGCGTCCTACGAGCGGATCGCCGAGGCGTTCGGGGGGCACGGCGAGCGGGTCGACGACGCCGCCGGCGTCGCACCGGCCATCCGCCGCGCCATCGACTCCGGCAAGCCCGCCGTGGTGAACGTCATCACGCAGCCCGGCGTCGTCAGTCAGCTCACCGAGATGCTCGGCGGCATGGAATCGATGCTCTGACCTCCGTGGATCACGACGTCATCGTCGTCGGCGCCGGGTCCGCGGGCGGTGTCGTCGCGGCGAGGCTGGCCGAGCGCGGGCGGCGCGTGCTGCTGCTCGAAGCCGGTCCCGACTTCCCCGAGGAGCCGCCGGAGCTCCTCACCACCGACCTGCGGATCCCGGTCGTCGAGTACGACTGGGGGTTCGTGAGCGAGGGGGATCGCGGCATCCAGCTGCCGCGGGGCCGCGTGGTCGGAGGGTCCTCCGCCGTCAATGCGGTGGCCGCGGTCCGGCCGCAGCCCGCCGACCTCGACGGATGGGGGATCCCGGAGTGGTCGTGGCAGGCCTGTCTCCCGGCGCTCAGCCGGCTCGAGGACGACGCGGAGTTCGGCGACGAGCCGTGGCACGGGCGGGGCGGGCCGATCCACATCGAGCGTCGGGATCTGCAGCATGCCGCCACCACCACGCGGGCCTTCCACGACGCCTGCCTCGAGGCCGGGTACACCCGTTGTCCCGACCAGAACTCCCCTCGAGCCACGGGTGTCGGCGTGCAGCCGTACAACGCGCGGGACGGTGCGCGGCAGTCGACGCTGGTCACGTACCTGCGCGACGCGCGGCGACTGGAGACCCTCGAGCTCCGGGCCGAGACGCTCGTCGAGCGCGTGGTCCTCGAAGGGGCGAGGGCCGTGGGTGTGGTCGCCAACGGGGAGGAGCTCCGAGCAGGCCTGGTCGTCCTCGCTGCCGGCACGTACGGCACGCCGCCGATCCTGCTCCGGTCGGGCATCGGCCCGGCGAAGCACCTTCGGGAGCTCGGTATCGGTGTCACGGCAGACCTCCCGGTCGGGGAGGGGCTCGTCGATCACCCCTCGCTCGGGGTTCTGGCCATCGCCAGGGACTCGGCGTTCCTCGATCACGACCTGCTCATGCGGTTCATGCTCCGGACCTCGACGGAGGGTCGTGACGGCGAGGAGGACCTGCACATCTTCGGCCCGTTCACCGAAGAGGCCGTCCGCACGCCGATGCCGGAGGGAGGCTTCGTGATCGCGGGCTTCCACGCCAAACCGCTGTCGAGGGGGACGGTACGTGTGCGAAGCGCCGACCCCGCCGATCCGCCCCGCATCACGCTGAACTACTTCGGGGAACGCTCGGACCTCGACGTCCTGATGCGGGGACTCGAGCTGATCTACGACCTGTACTCGATGCCGGCGCTGAAGGAGGTCACGGACCAGGTCGCGTTCCCGCCGCCGTCGATGAGCGACGCCGAGCGCCGCGAGCTCGTGCGCTCGGCGTCGGTCACCGATCACCATCCAACGAGCAGCTGCGCCATCGGCCCCGTGCTCGATCCGCACCTCCGCGTCCATGGCATCGACGGGCTCCGCGTGTGCGACGCGTCCGTGCTGCCCGACACCGTCCGCGCGAACACGAACCTCACGGCGTTGATGGTGGGGGAGCGGTTCGTGGAACTGTTGGAGGAGGAGGGCTA
>JBHELK010000125.1:0-6572 GCA_046263085.1 Actinomycetota bacterium | reverse complement strand
CCGTAGGCGTAGTCGGCGAAGCGTTCTACGGCTCGGATGACGTGGGCGGTGCGGATGCTTGGGAAGACGTCGAAGGCGTGCTGTGCTCCGGGGAGTTCGGCGTAGGCGACCGGTTCTTTTGACACCTCTCTGAGCTTCTGGACGAACCGACGAGTCTGCTCGACCGGCGCCAGCGAGTCGTGGCGGCCGTGGATGACGAAGAACGGGGGCGCCTCAGCTCCGATCCGCCGGACCGGAGACGCCGCCTCGAACTCCTCCCGATGGTCGCGCAGCCGCTTCTTGAAGATGGCGCGCTCCAGGAACCGTACGGTCATCTTCGCCGTCATGTTCGAGGTATCCGCGAAGTCGTAGATTCCGTAGTGGGGAGCCGCGGCCTGGACCGAGCAGTCCGCCTCCTCGAATCCGGGCTGGAACGACGGATCACCTGACGTCAGCGCCAAGAGCGACGCGAGGTGGCCTCCGGCGGATCCACCCGTCACCACGATGAACGACGGATCCGCCCCGTACTCGTGCGCGTGCTCCTTGATCCACGCCACCGCCTTCTTCACGTCGACGATCTGCGCGGGCCACGTGCTCTTCGGCGACAGCCGGTAGTTCGGGGCGAAGCACACCCAGCCCCGCGACGCGAAGTGCAGCATGAGCGGCTTCCCTTGATGATCCTTGTTGGACACGTTGATCCAGCCGCCCCCGTGGATCTGCAGCAGGATCGGGGCGCCGGTGGGGCGCTCCTTCGACACGTAGACGTCGAGCAGGTTCCGCCGTCTGACCTCCCCGTAGGGCACGTTCTTGATCCGCTCGACATCCGGGTGGCGCATCCAGAACGGCATCACGAGCTGACGCCACGGAACCCGCAGGTCGTAGTCGGTCTGGCGGTGCGGAGCGATGCGCGCCAACCACTCGTCGCCCAGGCCCTCGTCCAGCGCGCGGTCCACGATCCCGCGAACCCGCTGGGCCTGGACGATCATCGCCACCAGCCCCGCCCAGGTCAGGACGGAGAGCCCGATCCCCACCGCGCCGGCCGTTCCCCGCCATCCGCCGGCCGCCACGAGACCGGCCGTCACGCCTACCCCGATCACGAGCGACTGGGGGGCGAGCTCCATGGTCAACCAGCTGGTCAGGAAGCTCGGGATGCTCAGGCCGGTCCACCACGGCAGGGGCCGCAGCGCGTTGACGACGAACGCGAGAGCGACGATGCTCTCGATCAGCAGGATCTCTGACACACCGTCAGTTTGCCCGGCCCGGGCCGGTCGGACAACCGACGGGCCGGAGCCGGGAGGGCCCATGGAACGCTTGAGCGGGCTGGACGCGTCGTTCCTCTACCTCGAGACCCCCAACATGCACATGCACGTCCTGGCCGTGAGCGTGTTCGACCCGACCACGGTCCCGGAGGGGTACTCCTTCGAGAACGTGCGGGGGATGATCGAGAGCCGTCTGCACCTGGTGCCACCGTTCCGTCGCCGCCTGGCCGCGGTGCCGTTCAACCTGAACCATCCGGTGTGGGTCGAGGATCCGGACTTCGACCTCGACTACCACGTGCGCCGGATCGGGCTCCCCGCGCCCGGCACCGAGGAGCAGCTCGCCGAGCTCGCCGGCGACATCGCCGGGCGTCCGCTCGACCGAACCCGGCCGTTGTGGGAGATGTGGGTCGTCGAGGGCCTGGAGAACGGCCACTTGGCGACCGTCTCGAAGATGCACCACTGCACGATCGATGGAGTGTCCGGTGCCAACATGCTGGTGCACCTGCTCGACTTGGAGCCGAGTCCGCCGCCGAAGCCGGCTCCGGAGGAGGAGTGGCGGCCCGAGCGGATCCCGTCCGATCTCGAGCTCGCCGGCTACGCGATGATCTCGCGCACCAGGCGGCCGCTGCAGTACGCGCGCGTCGCGTTCAGCACGGTGCAGTCACTGGTCAACTTCGCCACGACGCGCTTCCGCCGGGAGGGGCCCGGCATGGCCGCGCCGCTCACCGCGCCCCGGACCTCCATCAACACCACCGTCACGCCGCACCGCAAGGTGGCGTTCTCGCGCATCCCGCTCGACGAGGTGAAGGCGGTCAAGAACGCCACGGGCACGAAGGTGAACGACGTGGTGCTCGCCGTGTGTGCCGGGGCGCTCCGCCGCTACCTCGAGCAGCGGGGAGAGCTTCCGGATCGCTCGCTCCTGGCCACGGTGCCGGTCTCCGTGCGTGCCGACGATGGCGACGACACCCCCGGCGCCAACAAGGTGTCCGCGATGTTCACCTCGCTCGCCACGGATGTCGACGAGCCGCTCGAACGGCTCCAGCGGATCGCGGAGGCGAACAAGGGGGCGAAGGAGGAGCACAAGGCCATCGGGGCCAAGATGCTCCAGCAGTGGACGGACCTGGCGGCGCCGAACACGTGGTCGCTCGCCATGCGCCTCTACGCGAACATGAAGCTCGCCCAGCGGCACCCGGTGATCCACAACCTCGTCATCTCGAACGTGCCGGGGCCGCAGATCCCGCTGTATTTCGCCGGGGGCAAGCTCCTCGCGCTGTACCCGCTGGGGCCGGTGTTCGACGGCGCAGCGCTCAACGTCACGGTGCTGAGCTACCTCGACACGCTGCACTGGGGGTTCATCGCGGGGCGCGAGGCGATGCCCGGGCTGTGGGACCTGGCGAATGCCATCCCCGATGCGCTCGCCGAGCTGTCGAAGGCCGTCGACGCCGTGAGCGCGCCGTCGACCTGATCGCGGCCGGCGAACCGATGGCCCTGCCCCAGGACTTCCTCGATCTCGCCAAGCACGTCAACAACTGGGGCCGGTGGGGTGAGGACGACGAGCGCGGCACGTTGAACTTGATCACCGAGGACGCCGTGCGCCGCGCCGGTGAGCTGGTTCGCGACGGCAGGGCGTTCTCGCTTTCCATCCCGTTCTCCGAGTCGGGCCCGCAGACCGGCGGCATCCCGGGCCGGGTGAACCCGGAGCGATCCATGATCGCGGTGAACGCGCCGCTGTCACGTGACGCCGAGGGGGTCCGGTTCAACGACGACGTGGTCACGATGGGATTGCAGGCAGCCACCCACTGGGACTCGCTCGCGCACGTGACGTACGACGGACGCATGTACAACGGGTTCGACCTCGGCGCTTCGATCGACGCCCGCGGGGCGTCACGGTGCGGCATCGACAAGGTCGGGGTACTCGTCTCGCGGGGCGTGCTCCTCGACGTCGCGCGGGCCCGGGAGGTGGAGCGTCTCGAGGGCGGGTACGCGATCACGTTCGACGACCTGGTGGCCGCGGAGTCGCTCTCAGGGCTGGCGGTTGAGCCGGGTGACGTGGTGCTGGTGCGCACGGGGCAGATGCAACTCTTCCACGGGCGCGAGCTGAAGGCGTACGGCAGGCCGTCGCCGGGATTGTCGATGGAGACGGTCCGGTGGTTCCACGAGCGCGACGTGGCCGCGGTGGCCACCGACAACATGACCTTCGAGGTCTTCCCCGTGGAGCGAGACGACTGCGCGTTCCCCGTCCACATGCTCCTGCTGGTTGAGATGGGACTCCTCCAGGGTCAGAACTTCGACCTCGAGGCCTTGTCGGCCGACTGCGAGGAAGACGGCGTGTACGAGTTTCTGCTCGAGGCGTCACCGCTCCCGTTCGAGCGCGGCCTGGGCGGCCCGGTGAACCCGGTGGCCGTGAAGTGAGCGCCTTCGAGTGGAGGATCCGCTGAGCGCGCTCGGTTCGCTGCCGTGGATCGTCCGCGAGGCGGCGCGGCGATTCGGAGATCAGTCGGCGCTCGTGGCTCCCGACGGGGAACGCGTCTCCTATCGCGAGCTCGACCGCCGCTCGGAGGCGGTCACCGCCGGGTTGCTGCGCCGGGGCGTCGGGTCCGGGCAGGTCGTCGCGCTCACGATGCCGTCCTCTCCCGACTACGTGGTCGCGTACCTCGCGATCGCGAAGGCCGGCGCGATCGCCTGTGGGGTGAATCCGCGGCTCACGCCGACCGAGCGGGCCGACGCGCTCGCCGTCGTCGATCCCGCGCTCGTGCTCGAGGATCCCGCCGAGCTCGAGCCCGTCGACGAGCCTCTCCCGGCGCTGGAGCCCGATCCCGATCGCCCGGTCGTGATCGTGCTGACCTCCGGAACCACCGGCGCGCCGCTCGGCGCGCTGTTCTGCGAACGACAGATCGCGGCGATCGCCGAGATGGAGGCGGGCCGGGAATGGGGCGGGGGTGGTCCGACGCTGGCGGGCACCGAGTTCGCGCACATCGGCTTCATGACGAAGCTGCCCTGGAACCTGCGGAAGGGGACCCGGATCCACACCGTGCGGCGGTGGCGGGCCGCCGAAGCCCTCGAGATCCTGAGCCGCGAGCGCATCCCGCAGGTCGGTGGGATCGCCGCGCAGATCGCCCTGATGCTTCGCGAGCCGAGCTTCGACTCCCACGATTGGAGCCACGTCCGGATGGTCGTGGCCGGGGGGGGACCGTCGTGGCCGTCGCTGGTGCGCGAGGCGCGCGAACGCTTCGGAGCCCCGTACTCGGTCCGCTACTCGTGCACGGAGTCCGGCGGCCTCGGCTGCATGACGTCGCCCCACGCCGACGACGAGGAGGTGTGCTTCACGGTGGGGAAGCCGCGCACGGGGATCGACCTCGACATCCGCGACGGCGAAGGACGGCCCCTCGCGCAGGGGGAGCCGGGCGAGGTGTGGTTGCGTTCTCCGGCCGTCATGGAGCGGTACTGGCGTGATCCCGAGGCCACGGCGCGAGCGCTGGTCGACGGCTGGCTGCGGACCGGCGACGTGGGAGCCGTCGACGAGCGGGGGTTGCTCCGGCTGGTCGGCCGGTCGAAGGAGATGTTCATCCGGGGCGGCTACAACGTGTATCCGACGGAGGTGGAGTCGGTGCTGACCTCACACCCGGCTGTTGCCGACCTCGCGATCGTCCCGCGCCCGGACGACGTGATGGGGGAGATCGGCGTCGCCGTCGTGGTCCCGCGCGACCCGGATCATCCGCCTGCGCTCGAGGGCCTCCGCTCGTTCGGGGCCGATCGCCTCGCGAAGCACAAGCTGCCCGAGGCCGTCAGGATCGTCGACACGATACCGCTGACGTCGATGCACAAGATCGATCGCCGCCGCCTCGCCGAGGAGGAGCGCGCGGGAGCGAGGAGGTAATCGATGGCGATTGTCGGCTTGCGGTACGACCTGCGCTCGCCGGGGTGGGCGGCCACGAAGCATCCCGAGCTGTACGCGGCCTGTCTCGAACAGAGTGCGTGGGCGGACGATCACGGCGTCGACATCGTCACGCTCTCGGAGCATCACGGCGTGGACGACGGCTTCCTCCCGGCGCCGCTGACGATGGCCGCGGCCATCGCCGCGCGGACCACGCGCGTCCCGATCACCATTGCGGCCGCGCTGTTGCCGCTGCACGACCCGATCCGCCTGGCCGAGCAGATCGCTGTCGTGGACCTCGTGAGCCGGGGCCGCGTGAGCATCGTGGCCGGAGCGGGCTACGCGGTGCAGGAGTTCGCGATGGCCGGTGTCGACCGCAAGCAGCGCGGCAAGCTGCTCGAGGAGTCGATCGAGGTCATGCGCCAGGCGTGGACCGGCGAGCCGTTCGAGTACCGGGGCAGGACCGTGCGAGTCACCCCCACGCCGTTCAGCAAGCCGCATCCGATGATCCTGATCGGCGGCTCCAGCGAGGCGGCCGCGCGCCGAGCGGCGAGGCTCCGACTGCCGTTCTTCCCCGCCATCGACGACCCGCACCTCGTGGAGGTGTACAGGGAGGAGTGCGACGCGGGGGGGTTCACCGGCGGGTTCTCGATGCTGCCGCACGGCCCGGGGTTCGTGCACATCGCGGAGGACCCCGACAAGGCTTGGGCGGAGATCGCCCCGTACGCGTGGTACGACGCGGAGACCTACCGGTCGTGGCAGACACCGGGGACGCGCTCCGCCGTCACCTCGCACGCCGCCGACGTCGACGAGCTGCGCCGCGAGGGTGTGTACCGCGTGGTGACCCCGGATCAGTGCGTCGAGCTCGCCGAGGAGCTCGGCCCCGCCGGCGCCCTGGTGCTCCATCCGCTCCTGTGCGGGATGCCGGTCGAGCTCGGCTGGGAGAGCCTGGAGCTCTTCGCGTCGAAGGTGCTGCCGCGGATCAAACCGTCCGCCGGGGCCTGACGGACCGTCAGATAGAATCCGGCCGTGCCTGCCGACCTCGTCGCGCTCCTCGATCCCGCGCACACGGCGCTCGTCACGCAGGAGTGCCAGAACGGGGTACTCGGGGAGCGCGCGATCTTCCCCGAGCTCGCCGGGATCGCCGGCGCCGAGATGATCCCCAACGCGTCGCGGCTCGCGAAAGCGGCCCGCGCGGCCGGTGTCCACGTCGTGCACTGTGTGGCGATGCGGCGGTCCGACGGGCTCGGCTCGAGCACGAACGCACGCCTGTTCGCGGCGGCCCGGAAGGCGTCTGTCCAGCTCACACCGGGCACCGACGCCGTGCAGGTCATCCCCGAGATCGGTGTGGAGGAGGGTGACATCGTCCTGTCCCGCCTCCACGGCCTCGGGCCGATGGCCGGGACCGACCTCGATCCCGTGCTCCGCAATCTCGGCGTGCGGACGATCGTCGCCGTCGG
>JBHELK010000124.1:0-16209 GCA_046263085.1 Actinomycetota bacterium | reverse complement strand
ACATCACACAGGGCTCGCTGGACTCGGCGGGCGTCGTCACGGCCCTCGAGGGATCAGGGTGGTGCCAGTCCGAGCCGAGTTCCGACCCCGGGCACTTCTCCTTCGGCGGCTGTCATTGAGCCAATGGCGATCGTTCCCATGCTGTCCGGTGAGCACCCCTTTTGTGACCTTGCTCTGGTGATGAACAGGCCGGTACGCTTCGCGCGCCGGCGACCGGAGGGGGGGCAATCATGGGTTTCGTCAAGGACATGAAGAACCTGAAGCAGCAGTCCAAGGAGATCCAGGAGCAGACCGGGTACACGCGCCCGAGCATCCGCGAGGCCATGCACCAGGCATCCGACGCCATGACGATGGCCCAGGCCGTGATGGCGCAGCAACAGGCCACCGCGGCCCTGCTCGCCTCGGGGGTGCCCGCGACGGCGACCGTGAACCAGTACCGCGACACCGGGATGACGGTGAACGAAAACCCGTCGGTGGAGATGGACCTCACCGTGCAGATGGACGGTCACGAGCCGCAGCACGTGGTGCACACCGAGATGGTGCCCCGTCTGCTGATCCCGCGACTGGCGCCGGGTGGGTCGCTCCCCGTGCGTGTGGACGCAATGGATCCGTCGAAGATCGCCATCGATTGGTACCGGCAGTAGTGCGTCCGGGAGACCCGGGCTAGCCCCCGAACAGGCGGCGCGGATTGTCGGTGAGGATCGTGTCGATCGCCGCCCGATCGACGCCCGCGACCTCCAATCTCGGCACGAAGTCGGTGAACAGGTACGTGTGCGGCCGGCGGAAGAGCTGGTCCTCCACCTGCGCGCGCATCGAGAGCTCGAACGCCTCGCGCAGGCCCTCCGGCACCGCGTACGGGAAGCGCGGTGAGCGCAGGCAGCACATGTGGTCCATCGACAGGCATACCCGATCGCCCTGCCCCGCCTCGAGCATCGTCTGGATCAGCCGCACCCGTTGCTCGTCGGGCGCCAGCACCTCGTACCCGATCCGGTCCACGCCGGCGAAGGCGCCGCGCTCGGCGATCGACACCAGCTGCGCCGGCGAGACGGCCTGGTCCTGGTGCCCGATCACGCACCGCCCGGGATCCACGCCGTGCTCCGACAGGATGTCCAGCTGCACGTCCCACCCCGCGGCGTTCTCGCAGTGGCTGATCACCGGGAGGCCGGTCTCGGCCGCCACGCTCGCGGCGGCGCCGATCACGCGCCGCTCGAGCTCCGTGGGCGGATCACCGCTGGCGATCTTGATCACGCCGGGCTTCACCCCCGTCGAGCCGATGCCGTGCTCGATCTCGTGGCGGAACAGATCCGCGATCTCCTCGTCGGTCCGTTCCGCCAGTAGTAGGGGATGCCGATCGCCTCCACGTAGAACCCGGTGGCGCACACGAGCTGCATCCCGCTTCGCTCGGAGACCTCCGCCACGAAGGAGGGATCCCTGCCCATCTCGATCGGCGCGGGGTCCACCACGGTGCGGATCCCGTGCTCGGACAGGCCGCGCATCCGCTCGACGGCGCCCTCGATCGCCTCGGCCCGGTCGAACCGCCCCGTGGGGTCGAACACGTCCCCGGGGTAGGAGAAGTGGATGTGCTCGTGAACGAGGGTCGGGCCGAGCTCGGCGGCGTCGATCGGCCCGAGCACGGTCTGAACGGTCGCCACGGACTATGTTGTAGCCCGCATCCGGGGGATCGGGCAACGGAAGGAGCGTCGATGGGCGAGGCTCACCTGGCGAAGCTTGCAGAGGCGGCGTTCGAGCGGCACGGTGACTACGAGGCCCTGTTCTTCGAGGGCTCGTGGTTCGGGACCGGGGAGCTCTTCGAACGCGGCCGCAGGCTTGCCGGCGGCCTGATCGAGCTGGGGATCGAGCCCGGCGACCGGGTCGTCGTGATGATGGCCAACACGCCGGACGTGACCATCACGTACAGCGCGCTGTGGCGCGCCGGCGCCGCGATCACCCCCGCCATCTTCCTGCTGCCGCCGGCGGAGCTTCGCTACATCCTCGAGAACTCCGAGGCCCGGGCCATCGTCACCACACCGGAGTTCCTGCCGAACGTGAAGATCGCGGCGGAGGGCGTCGAGACGCTGAAGTGGATCATCTCCGCCGGTCCCGAGGAGGACGGCGTCATCCCCCTCGCATCGCTGATGGAGGCGGAGCCTGCGTCGATCGTCGACCGCGACGACGACGACCTCGCCGCCCTGATGTACACCGGCGGCACCACCGGGCGGGCGAAGGGCGTGATGCTGTCGCACGAGAACCTGTGGTTCTGCTCGAAGGGTTCGCACGAGGCGAGCTACGTCCGCGAGGCCAACCGCACCCTCGTCCCCATCCCGCTGTCGCACGCGTTCGGGCTCATCGTCACGGTCGTGGGATTCAGGGCCGAGGTGCGAGGCATGGTCGTCCTCCAGCGCTGGTTCGAGCCGCAGGCGATGCTCCAGGCCATCCAGGAGTTCGGCCTGCACCAGGCCACCGTCGTGCCGTCGATGGTCCAGATCCTGCTCGGGCAGCCGCTCGAGGACCACGACCTCTCCTCCATGAAGTACCTGATCTGCGGCGCCTCGCCCCTCTCGCTCGATGTGGCGCACGAGTTCCAGCGCCGAGTGCCGAACGTGCGCATCCGCGAGGGGTACGGATGCACGGAATCGGGCGCCGTGATCTCCACGCAGCCCCCGGACGCCATCAGGCTCGGCTCGGTGGGCAAGCCCCTTCCGGGATACGACGTCCGCATCCTGGACGACGACGGCAAAGAGGTCCCGGCTGGGGAGCCCGGCGAGATCTGCTGCCGCGCGGAGGGCGTGATGCTCGGCTACTGGAAGGCTCCTGACGCCACGGCCGAGACGCTCAAGGACGGCTGGCTCCACACCGGTGACATCGGACGCTTCGACAACGACGGCTACCTCTACGTCGTCGATCGCAAGAAGGACCTCATCATCCGAGGCGGCTTCAACGTCTTCCCGCGCGACGTCGAGGACGCCCTCGTGGAGCATCCGGCGGTCGCGATCGCAGGCGTGGTCGGCCGCCCCGACGAGAGGAAGGGCGAGGAGGTCGTGGCGTTCGTGTCGCTTCAGCCCGGCGCCGAGGCCACGCCGGAGGAGCTCATCCTGTTCGCCAAGGAGCGCATCGGGGGTTACAAGTACCCGCGGGAGGTCCACATCCTCGCTGCGGTGCCGCTCACGCCGGTGGGCAAGATCGACCGCAAGCAGCTCCGCACGATGCTCCAGGCGTGAGACCGGCTCGGCTCGAGACCTTCGCCGACGGCGTCTTCGCCATCGCCGCCACGCTCCTGATCCTCGACGTGCGGGTGACCGGCGGCGGGGGTCTCGACCACGAGCTCGTGCGCATCTGGCCGAGCTACGCCGCGTACGGCATCAGCTTCCTCACGATCGGGATCATGTGGGTCAATCACCACGCCGTCTTCGAACAGCTCGGCAAGGTGGACCGGCGGTTCCTCTTCCTGAACATCGGACTGCTCATGGGCGTGGCGTTCGTGCCGTTCCCCACCCGCCTGGTCGCCGAGCACCTGCGCGAGGACGGCGCGCTGGCCGCCACACTCACGTACGGAGCGACCATGGTGTGGACCGCCGTCTTCTTCAGCGGCGTGTGGTTCTACGCCTCGATCGGGCGGCGCCTGCTCCGGCACGACGCCGACCCCCGCGTGATCTCGGGGATCTCGCGGAGCTACCTGCCGGGCCCGTGGATGTACCTGATCGCGATGCTGGTCGGGTTCGCGAGCCCCGAGGTCAGCGCGGCGCTCTACGCGGCCATCGCACTGTTCTACGTGCTCGAGAGCTCGGTGTTCGGCCGAGCGTGAGCGTGCCGGATCCGCTCATCGGGTTCCGCCTCCGCGGCCAGCGTCTCGACCGCCGCGTTCCGCGAACGCAGCTCGTGAAGACGATCGGCGAGATCGGGGGCCTGCACGCCCAGCTCATGTCCTCCGCCGAGCTCGAGAGCTGGGTGCGGCTGAAGGGGTCCACGCCCGAGGACCTCCGCCGGGCTCTCTGGGACGAGCGCTCGGCCGCGAAGACGTGGCTGATGCGCGGCACGCTCCACGTGGTGCCGGCCGGGGACCTCTCGCTGTACACGGCGGCCATCGGGACGGATCGACTGGAGACGCCGTACTTCCTGAAGCACATCGGTGTGACCACCGAGGAGCTCGAACGCGTCGTCGAGACCGTGGCCGAAGTGCTGGACGGCGAGGTGCTGACCCGCGCGGAGGTCTCCGCCGAGACGGATCGCCGGCTCGGCGGGCGCAAGGCGCCGAAGCGGCCCGACCCCGCGTGGGCGTGGTTCCTGCGGATCGCCGGGCTCCGCGGCGAGCTCTGCTACGGCCCGCACCAGGGCCGTTCGGTGACGTTCACGCGCCCGTCATCCTGGCTCGGGAAGCAGAAGCGATGGGCGCGAGAGGACGCGCGGGTCGAGCTGCTCCGGAGGTACCTCCACGCCCACGGCCCGGCGAGTCCCGAGGACTATGCGTGGTGGCTCGACATGGGCCCGGTGAGCCGCGTCCGGGCCGCGTGGTCGGCGCTCGAGAGCGAGCTCGAGGAGCTGGAACCCGCCCGCTGGGCGCTTGCGTCTGACGGGAAGCGGCTGCGCGCGCGCGGCGTGTTCGACCGTGTCCGGCTCCTGCCGGCGTTCGATCCCGCGCTCCTCGGCCACCGCGACCGCAGCCACATCGTGGACGAGCCCCGGTACGCCACGATCTACCGGAAGGCCGCCTGGGTCACGCCCGCCGTGCTGGTCGACGGGAGGATCGCCGGCACCTGGTCGTACGCCGTGAAGGGCAAGCGGCTCCGGGTCGAGGCCAGACCGTTCGCGCGCTTCGCTGGCGACGTGCGCGAAGCGATCGCCGCCGAGGCCGAGGACCTCGGCCGATTCCTCGGCGCCGAGGCCGAGCTCGGCTACGCCCGAGCCTGAACCCCTCAGGTCAGCCGCGGAGGAGCGGGCCCCCGATCTGGCGGATCGCGATGCCGTCACCGGCGTGGGCGGCGGAGACGACTCCGGTGTTGCAGCTCCCGATGCAGTCGTCGGAGGCGGAGGTCCACACCTCGCCGGTCTTCGCGATCACGAGATCGATGAAGTCCCACATCCCGGCGCAGCGACCCTGGCAAGCGCCGCGGTGCACGGGGTCGGCGGGGTCGTTGCCGGTCGCGGAGACGAACGTGGGGTTCGAGTCGAGCGCGTTCGTGCTGATCGTGACGGTCTCGTTCCAGGGGCGGTTCGCAGCGTTCGAGGTTGCCGACGGGAAGCTGATGGCGATCTTGCCGGCGTCGCCCGCGGCCACGACCGGGAAATTCCCGCGCAGGACGCCCGGCGGCGCCACCATGATCGGCGTCCCCCACGTCTTGCCGTGGTCCCTCGAGATCGCCAGCCACGGGAGCTCGTTCGAGTCGAACCACACGTAGTAGAGGTTGCCGGCCGAATCCGACGCGATGTCGGTGTGGGTGCTGCCGGTGCCGAGGCTGAGCGTGCTCACCTTGTACGCCGTCCAGGTGACGCCGTTGTCCTCGCTGACGGAGACCCACGGGTTCGGGCAGTTGTTGCCGCCGGGGACGAAGATCCGGCCCTCGGGGTCACTGGAGACGAAACCGCTCAGCCCGTAGCACGTGCCGTTCTGCGCGCGGAGGGCCGGCTCGCCCGACGCCTGCCACGTGATGCCGCCGTCGATGCTCCGCGCGCAGGCCGTGGTCACGACTCGGTTCGTGCAGTAGTACAGGAAGTTCTGGTACAGCGGTCCGGCCACGAGGGGCGCGCGCGGCTTGGCGGCGACGATGGACTGGTGGTCGACCGGCACGTCGCCACAGGCGAGCGGGTTGCTGATCCAGGTGGCGCCCTTGTCGTCGGAATAGTTCAGCCAGTTGCACGCGCCGGTGAGGTCGAGGTTGAACACCCGTCCCGTCGCCGGGTCGACGTAGATCATGGGGTCGGCGTTGGCGGGCGGGATGCCCTGGCCCACCACGGGCACCTTCTGCTGCACGGAGGTCCAGGTGAGGCCGCCGTCGGTGGAACGAAGGGTGTTCGTCAGCGCGCCGCCCCAGGCCGTGCTGGTGTCGACGACGAGGCTGCCGCTGCCGTAGTACGCGGTGCCGTCGGGCGCCACGCCGATCGTGGGCTCCATGCCCTTGCCGCCGACCCGCGTCCCCTGCAGGACGAGCTTCTCGCCCGAGTAACAGCCGACCGGGTCGTCCGGGGCGATGCAGTCCGGGATGGCGGTGCTGGTCGGGTCGTCGGGCGATCCGGGGTGGTAGACCTGCTGGACCGAGTGCGGAACGGGCACGCCCGTTGCCGCGTGACCGGATTGAGCGAGGGACCCTGCTCCGGCCACCGATCCAAGCATGATCACTGAAGCGAGCCAAGCGACCCGACGCTTCGATCCACGCACGATCCTCATCCCGGCCACCCTTCTGGAAGACGACAGACTGTCTCGACGAGTCTTCGCTGCCGGCAGGGTGTTTCCTCTTGAAAGCAGCCGAAAAGTCCTGTGCGAGTGCACAACCGTTCCTGGTCGGCAGCGTGTCGCGGCGGCCCGGCGGGTAGATGAGTGGGAGGAGGCGAGCGGCTTGGCCGGGCGATTCAGACGCGGGTGGCGACTCCTCGAGCAGAGCTGGAGGGTCCTGCGTGCGGATCCCGAGATGCTCGTGCTGGCGGTGGCCGCGGTCCTCGTGTACGGCGCGGTGCTCGCGGCGTTCTTGCTCCCGGGGCTCCTGATCGACACGACCCATTCGGGAGGCCACACCAGGATCCACACGCACTACGTCTGGTTCGTTCCGATGTTGCTCGCGATGACGATCGTCGGCACGTTCGTCGCGGCCGCCGTGGTCGGGATGGCCTCGATCCGGTTGGAGGGAGGCGACCCGACGCTGGGCGACGGCCTTCGGATGGCGATCCGTCGGCTCCCCAAGCTGATCGGGTGGTCGATCTTCTCCGCCACGGTCGGCCTGGTGATCCGTCTCGTGCAGGAGCGCGTGCCGCTCGCCGGACAGATCGCCGCGGCCATCGCGGGGATCGCGTGGAGCCTGGCAACGCTGCTGGTCATCCCGGTCCTCGTGATGGAGGACGTCGGCGTGGGCGAGTCGCTCAAGCGAAGCGCCCGGCTGTTCAAGGAACGGTGGGGCGAGGAGGTCACGGGCGCCGGCGGCATCGGCCTCGGCCTGCTGGTGTTCTTCCTCCCGGTGATGGTGGTCTCCGGCGTGGTGGTGGCGATCTCTCCCGTCGCGGGGATCGCGATGATGGCAGTCGGCATCGGGGCGCTGATGGTCGCGGCGTTCACGCTCAATGCGATCTTCACGACCGCGCTGTATCGCTTCGCCGTGGCCGGCGAGGCGAAGGGCCCGTTCACGGCCGAGGACATGCGCGCCGCCTTCCCGGAGAAGCGGATCAGCCTTCGCCGATGGTGGCAGCGTCGGCGCCGCTAGCTACCGACGGCGGCGGACGAGCGCGGCGGCCACACTTCCCACCGTCGCAAGCAGGGCTGCACCGAGTCCGGCCCGGGCGATCTTGAGTGAGAGCGGCGCGGGAGGACGGCGCCCCTGGTAGGGATCCTCGGGGCGTCCGGCCCCGGCCGGCGTGCCGCTGGGTCCGCGTTCGCGAGCCATCCGCATGACCTGAGCGAGGTGCAGGGCCCGCCGGCCGGTTCCTCCCTGTTCGATCTGCGTCTTGCAGCTGAACCCGTCCGCCACGACGAGCTCGTCGAGCTTCGCGTCGCGCACCGCCGGCAGAAGGGCGTGGTCGCCGATCCGCATCGACAGCTCATGATGCTCGCGCTCGAACCCCCACGACCCCGCCAGCCCGCAGCATCCGCCCTTCGCCTCGTGGACCTCGACGCCCATCCTCTGGAGGACCTCGATCTCGGGACCGATGCCGCCGGTCGCCTTCTGGTGGCAGTGGCCCCAGACGAGTGCCTCGCGGTGCAGCTTCGGGGGGTCGATGTGGAACTCCCGGAAGAATTCGGCGAAGTGATAGACCTGCTTCGACAAGCGGGCCGCGTCGTCGTCGTTCGGCAACAGCTTCACCAGCTCGTCCTTGAACACCGCGAGGCACGAAGGCTCGATGCCGACGATCGGCGTTCCCGCTCGGATGTCGTCGCGGAGCACGTCGAGGACCCGACGCAGGTAGCCCTCCGCCGCGTCCAGGAACCCGTAGTCGTACAGCGGCCGGCCGCAGCAGATGGGAACCTGCGGCATGACCACGTGCCATCCCGCGGCCTCGATGGCCTCGACCGCGGCGACGCCGACATCGGTGTGGAAGGTGTTGTTGAAGGTGTCGGGGAAGACCACCACCCGTCTGCCCGATGGATTGCCCTCCCCGCGGCGGGCGAACCACGCCTGCAGCGTCAGGGGAGCGAACGAGGGCGCCGCCCGCCCCGGGGCGATCCCGGCCGCCCGCTTCACGAGCCACGAGAGGCCTGGAGCGTGGAGCACGACGTTGGCCAGGCCGGGCATCCGGGAGCCGAGCCGCGCCGCCTTGTCGATGAACCCGAGCGCGTACGCGTGTCGCGGACGGATCCGCCGCTCGTAGCGGTGGTGCAGGAACTCCGCCTTGTACGTGGGCATGTCGACGTTCACCGGGCAGTCGCTCGTACAGCCCTTGCACGACAGGCAGAGATCGAGCGCCTCCTCGACCTCCCTCGAGCGCCAGCGATCGGTGACGATGTCGCCCTCGAGCATTTCGAACAACAGCCGGGCCCGGCCCCGGGTGGTGTGCTTCTCCTCGCGGGTGACGATGAACGACGGGCACATCACGTCGACGCCGTCGGGTTTGCGGCACTTCCCGACCCCCACACATCGCAGGGCGGCATGCGCGAAGTCCCCGCCGTCCTCCCGATAGGCGAAACGCACGCTGGGACGCCACGGGTTCGACTCCGGACCGAGCTTCAGGTCCTCGTCGAGCCGGTAGGGGTCGACGACCTTGCCGGGGTTCATCTTCCAGTCCGGATCCCAGATGCGCTTGAACTCGCGGAACGCATCGACGAGCTCCTCGCCGAACATGCGAGGGAGAAGCTCGGCGCGTTGCTGGCCGTCGCCGTGCTCGCCGGAGAGCGATCCGCCGTAGGACACCACCAGGTCCGCGGCCTCCTCCAGGAAAGACCGGTACTGCTTGACGCCGCCGGCCGTGCGCAGGTCGAAGGAGATGCGCGAGTGCACGCATCCGTCGCCGAGGTGCCCGTACATGGCGCCTCGGTACCCGTACCTGTCGTAGAGGGACTTGAGGTCGCGGAGGTAGTCGCCCATGCGCTCGGGCGGAACGGCGGAATCCTCCCAGCCCGGCCAGTGGTCCTTGCCATCCGGCGGGAAGGCCGTGGCGGCCAGGCCCGCCTCACGCACCTCCCAGAGCTTCGCCTCCTCCGCGGGATCGTCGAAGACGCGCAGGTCGCGCGGCGGCGTGTCGTCCTTCTTCAGCTTCGAGAAGAGCTGGTGCGCCTTCGCGTCGGCTTCCTCCTTCGTCTCGCCCCCGAACTCCACGAGGACCCAGGCCCTGCCGTCCGGGAGTTGCTTCAGGTCCTCCGGATGGATGTGGAGCTGCTGCTGGTTGTGGAACAGGACGAAGTCGATGGCCTCGCAGCCGATGGGCCGTGCCGCCATGATCTCAACCACGTGGTCGGCCACGGCGAAGATGTCGTCGTAGCCCAGCACCAGGAGCGACTTCGCCGGAGGGTCGGGCACGAGCAGCAGGGATGCCTCGAGCACCGTGACGCAGGTCCCCTCGGTGCCCACGAGCGCGCGGGCCACGTTGAACCCCTTCTCGGGGAGTAGCTCGTCGATGTTGTAGCCGGACACGCGGCGGGGGATGTCCACGAACCGCTCGCGGATGAGCGGCGCGTAGCGGTCGCGGAGGTCCCGCAGGTCGCGATAGATCTGGCCGCGCCGGCCGTCGGCCGCGATGATCGCCTCGAGCTGTTCGTCGGTGGTGGGCCCCACCCGCATCCGCTCGCCGTCGTAGGTGAGGACCTCGAGCTCCGCGGTGTTGTCGGAGGTCCTCGACCCCGTGCCGGCCATGCGCGCCTGCACGGAGTGCACGCCGCAGGAGTTGTTGCCGACGTTGCCGCCGATCGTGCAGTACTCGTGCGTCGAGGGATCCGGCCCGAAGACCAGGCCGTGGCGGCCCGTGGCTTGGTTCACCTGCTCGTTGATGGCCCCGGGCTGGACGCGCGCGATGCGCCGGTCCGGGTCGATCTCGAGGATCGCGTGCAGGTACTTCGAGTGGTCGATGACCACCGCGTAGTTGACGGTCTCGCCCGAGAGCGAGGTCCCGCATCCTCGCGACAGGATGGGTGCGGCATGCTCGCGGCACACGCGATGCGTCTCGACGACGTCCTCGATCGTCCTCGGGATCACCACCCCGATGGGTGGCTGGCGGAAGTTCGACGCGTCGGTGGCGTAGAGGGCGCGCGACCCGGCGTCGAACCGGACCTCGCCCTCGATCGCGCGCGACAGGTCGCGCTCCAGCCCGCGGACGTCGATGGTCTGCGATCCGGACATGCCCGTGCGGAAGCTCGGGCCGCCGCCCTTCCCCGGTATCCGCACGCGCCGTTGCCCGAGGTTCACGGCGTCACCGGACCCGGTACGGCGCCGCGTCGGAACGCTTCAGTTCGAGGCCGAGGCCGGGCCGGGAGCGGTCGGGCCGGAGCACGCCGTCCTGGGGCTCGAGCACGCCGTCGAACAGCAGCGACTCCACGCGGACGTGGTCGTGGAAGTACTCGAGGTGCCGCAGGCGCTCCACCCCGCACAGCGCGTGCGCGGAGACCTGCGGCGCACAGTGTCCGGACAACTCCAGGGCATGGGCGGCAGCCGTGCCTCCGGCATGCAGCAACCCGGTGATGCCGCCGCAGCGCGTGACGTCGGCCTGCAGACAGTCCACGGCGTCGAGCAACGAGCGGAAGTCCGCCGGGACGAATGCGTACTCGCCGGCGGCCACGTCGAGCCCGCCCGGCCCGCGGTCACGCACGAGCCGCAGGCCCTCGACGTCCGCCGAGCTGACCGGCTCCTCGAACCAGGAGACGTCCCACTCCGATCGCAGGCGATGGGCCCAGTCGAGAGCCTGCTTGCGGGTGAGCCCACCGTTCGCGTCGACGAACAACTGCGCCTCGTGCCCGATGCCCTTGCGCGCGGCGTCGAGCCTCTCCGGGTCGCGGTGCGGGTCACGGGAGATCTTCATCTTCACGCGGGGGATGCCCCGTTCGACCCATCCGGCGAGCTGTTCCGCGAGGCGGTCGTCGGACAGGGAGCAGAACCCGCCGCTGCCGTAGACGGGCACGTTGTCGCGGAACCGGGGGAGGAGATCGATCAACGGCATATCGAGGACCCGTGCTTTGAGGTCCCACAGCGCGATGTCCACCGCGGAGACCGCCATGAACCCGACGCCGGGACGCCCCACGTTGCGCAGCGCCGCTCCCATCGCCTCCCACGACCCGCCGACGTCCATCACGTCGCGGCCCACGACGACGTCGACGAGCTCCTCGTGCACGACGACGGCCACCGCGCTCGAGCCGTACGTGTAGCCCATGCCCGTCACGTTCCCGGCGCGAGCCTCGACCACCACGATCGTCGTGGCGTCCCACGCCAGTGTCCCGTCGGACTCCGGTCCGTCGGTGGGTACGGTGTACGCGGCGACGTGGATCGTCTCGAGGACGGTGCCCGAGTCCACCTACTCGCCGCGACCCGGCAGGGACTCCTTGATCTCCTGGAGCTTCTGCCGTACCGACTTCTTCATCACACCAGCCGCCTCCGGGTCGCCCGCGGCCATGGCCTTCACGGACTTCTTCGCCATGTCCTTCTTCACGTGTGGGGCCATGGGCGGGATCTCCGGGTCGACCTTCACCTCGAGCAGGCACGGACGCGGGGCCTTCAGGGCTTGGTCCCACGCGTTGCCGATCTCGTGCGGGTCGTCGCAGAAGATCCCCTCGAACCCCAGGAGCTCCGCGTAGCGCGCGTACGGCACGTCGGGGATCCACTGCGTGCCGGGGTACTTGGGGTCACCCGAGAGCGCGCGTTGCTCCCACGTCACCTGGTTCAGGTCCTGGTTGTTGAACACGCACCACACGAGGGTGGGGTTCTCCCAGCGCTCCCAGTAGCGCTTCACGGTGATGAGCTCGTTCATGCCGTTCATCTGGAACGCGCCGTCGCCGATGAAGGCGATCACCGGTTTCTCGGGGTGCGCGAACTTCGCCGCGATGGCGTACGGCGCGGCGGGCCCCATGGTGGCGAGCGTGCCGGAGAGCGACGCCCGCATCCCGGAGCGGAGCTTCACCTGCCGGGCCCACCAGTTGGTGGACGAGCCGCTGTCCGCGGTGAGGATGCAGTCGTCGGGGAGCCGGGACGACAGCTCGTGGGCGACGAGCTGCGGGTTCATGGGATCTCCGGGGAGCTGCGCGCGGTCGTCCACGACCCGCCACCACTCTGCGACCTCCTTCTCGATCTTCTCGCGCCAGGCGCGATCCTCCTTGCGCTTCAGCCGGGGGATCAAGGCGCGAAGCGTCTCCTTCGAGTCTCCGACGAGATGAACGTCCATCGGGTAGCGCATGCCGATGTTGCGCCCGTCGATCTCGATCTGCACGCCGCGGGCCTGGCCCTCCTTCGGGAGCCACTCCGAGTACGGGAAGTTCGACCCGACCATCAGCAACGTGTCGCAGTTCGAGGCCATGAAGTAGCTCGCGGTGGAGCCGAGGAGACCGATGGGGCCGGTGACGAAGGGAAGATCGTCCGGTAGCACGTCCTTGCCGAGGAGCGCTTTCGCCACGCCCGCGCCGAGAAGCTCGGCGGTGTCGATCACCTCGTCGGCGGCGTCGCGAGCGCCCTGGCCGATCAGCATCATCACTTTCGAGCCGGCGTTGAGAACCTCGGCGGCGCGGTCGAGGTCGGCGTCCTGCGGGAGGATGCGCGGCCTGCTGTACCCGACGCTCGAGTACACGGCGCCGTGCACCCGCGGGGGTGACGGCTCGGCTTCCTCCTCCTGCACGTCGCCGGGGAACACCACCGTGGCCACTCCCTGTTCGGCCAGCGCCGTTCGGATGCCGCGATCGATCAGGTGGCGGGCCTGGGCCGGCTCCATGCACGTGTTGACGAACGCCGACACGTCGGCGAAGAGGGTCTGGAGATCCACCTCCTGCTGGTACTCGGCCCCGAGCGACATCCGCTTCTGCTGTCCCACGATGGCGAGCACCGGGGCGTGGTCGAGCTTCGCGTCGTACAGACCGTTCAATAGATGGATCGCGCCGGGTCCGCTCGTGGCGATGCACACGCCGATCTCGCCGGTGAACTTGGCGTGGCCGCACGCCATGAACGCCGCCATCTCCTCGTGGCGAGCCTGGATGAACTCCGGGCCCCCTTGTGACTCGGCGCGGTCGAACGCGCCGAGGAATCCGTTGATGCCGTCTCCGGGGTAGCCGAAAACCCGGGATACGCCCCACTCCCGCAGCCGCCCGAGCACGTAGTCGCTGACCAACTGGCCCATGGAAGACACCTCCTCTTTCCTGGATACCCGTGGATGCTTGCTCTGCAAACGGCGCCTACAGTCGGTTCGTCATGCGGCTCGGGATGGTTCCTGCGGTGGTCAACCGGAATCCGCGGTTCGACCCTGCGGACTGGGAGCTCGATGCCGGGATCGAGGAGCTGGCGGAGGTCGCCGGGGCCGCCGAGAGGCTGGGCTACGAGTTCATCTGCTTCCCCGGGCACGTGGCCATCCCCACGGAGGTGGCGAGGGTCCGCGGCGGCGTATACTGGGATCAGCTCAGCACGATGGGGTTCCTCGCCGCGCGCACGGAACGCATCAAGCTCGCGTCCTACTGCGTCGTCCTCGGCTACTACCACCCGCTGCAGATCGCGAAGTCCTACGGCACGCTCGACAGGATCTCCGGCGGGCGGCTGATCCTCGGTGTCGGGGTCGGATCCCTGCGAGAGGAGTTCGAGCTCCTGGGGCGTCCGTTCGAGGAGCGCGGCGCTCGGGCCGACGACGCCATCCGGGCCCTGCGCGCGTCGCTGTCGACCCGTGAGCCGGAGTACCACGGCGAGTACTTCGATTTCGCCGACTGGATCCTGGAACCGCATGCCGTGCAGGCGCGGGTGCCGATCTGGGTGGCGGGGCGTTCGATGCGCTCGTTGCGACGGGCACTCGAGCTCGGCGACGGCTGGATCCCCTTCGGCATGACGCTCGAGGAGCTCATGCCGATGCTCGACCGCAGGCGCGAGGAGATCGCGCGACGGGGGCCGGGTTTCGACGTCGTGCTCGCCCCCGAGCCGCCGCTCGATCCGGTGGGGGACCGCGAGGGCTCGCTGCGCGCGGTCGAGCGCTACGCCGCCGCCGGCGCCACGGCGCTCACCGTGCGGGTCCGCCACGACTCGCTGCCGCACTACCTGGAGCAGCTCGAGGCGTTGGCGGCGATCGCGACGGACGCCGGCGGGTGAGCCGCATCGGGGCCATCCTCCGGCAGCGGTGCCCGCGCTGCCTCCAGGGCCGGGTCTTCCGCCGATTCCTCGACATGAACGAGCGATGCCCGGACTGCGACTTCCGGTTCGGCCGGGAGGAGGGCTACTTCACCGGCGCCATGTACATCAGCTACGCGATCGGGCTCGTGCTGGTGTTCGGCATCTTCGGCGTGCTGTGGGCGGTGTGGCCGAGCAGGACGCTCACCGCGGCGGCCGTGGTCCTCGCCATCACCTCGCCGACGTATCTCGTGCTCGTCCCGGCCGTCTACCGGTATTCACGCGTGGTGTGGCTGCACCTCGACTACGTCATCAGCGTCCGTCGCCACGCGGACGAGCCGGACTGAGCGTCGCTCCGCGACGCCGGATGCCCACCCGCGCACCACGGGTTCGCCGGGACGCCCGTGCAGGGGTTGGGCATCGTGGGCTGTGGCGGCGGCATGTGCAGCTTCACCTTCGTCGGCCGCGGATAGGCGGCGGCCGCGTTCGACGGACAGGGCGCGAGCAGCTGGGTTGCACAGAGGGCCTGCGCCGCGAGCGGCCCGTAATCGCCCGCGTTCGCGTTGGCGCACGAGTCGTACGGCGGATCCTGGATGTTCGGGGGGTCGCTCGTGAGGCCGTCCGGATCGGTGTTCCCGTGGAAGCAGTTCCCGGGGTCGTGCTCGTTCGTGGCGAGTCCGATATCGCCGTTCGTGTCGTTGCCGAAGAACCCGTTGTCCTTGAACGTGTTGTTCGCCGTCTCGTTCCCCCAGGCCTGGTACAGGCAGGTGTCCTCGGGGAGCTGGGTGCCGCCCTGGCAGTTGGCCCCCGGCGGCGGCGTCTCCTGGTCGGGGAGGTCGGCCACGAGCACGCCCCACGCCCCGTTGTGCTCGATGCGGTTGTGCCACAGCGTGACGTTCCTCGTGCCGGCGAGCACGAACCCGGTGCCCACGGGCGCACTGCCCGAAAGGCCCGAGCCCGAGCCCGGCACGTTGGGATCGTTGTTGTCGTGGGAGTAGTTGTTGCGCCAGATCGTGCACGAGGTGGTTCCGGTCGGACCCGTGCCTCCGTTCGGACACGCGCCGTCCTCGGGCGACGGCCTGTCGTCGTTGTTCTGCGAGTTGGACGTGGGCCCGGTCTTGTTGTGGTCGAACTCGGAGTCCTCGATGATCAGATTGCCGCCGGAGTTGGTCCCCGAGTACGCGAGCGCGCTGTGCTGCGCGTGGGCGTCGCGAAGGACGACGTTGCAGTTGGGGCACGCGCCCACGTAATACGCGGCATCGCCCATGTTGCTCGCGTACGTGTGCACGATGAGGCCGGGGCCGTCGGCGTTCGAGACGAAGATGCCGTACTCGCCGCGGGGCTTGTCGACGCCGTGGGAGTACGTGGAGGTCGCCGTGAGATACGAGCCGGCGTACTCGTGCATGCCGATCGTGCCGGTTCCGTCCCCTCCGTTGAACCAGATCTCGTTGCCGCCCTCCCCGTGCTTCGTGGCGAGGAAGTTGCACGCGGTCAGGTTGTCGACGGTGACGCCGGTCGCCTCGTCCACGTACACGCCGTTCATCCCCGCCCAGTGGCCGTCCGCGTCCTTCGGGCCGTAGAACTGCGAGTGGTACGCCGGGTCGCAGGGCTTCCGTGCTCCGGGCTTCGTCCCGTCGACGATCACCGTGTTGCGGTTCATCCCCCTCACGTGCAGACCGTCCGTCTCGATCAGCACGCCGGCCGGATCCTCGGGGTCGAGCGATCCGCGCTCGCGGTAGTCACCGGGCCCGATGAGGATCCAGTCGCCGGGATGGGCCGCGTCGACCGCCGCCTGGATCCTGCG
>JBHELK010000123.1:0-30042 GCA_046263085.1 Actinomycetota bacterium | reverse complement strand
CACGTCGGGGGCATCGAGCGAGCCGAGCTTCCTGAGCTCGGACCGCGCCGCCTTGACCACGGCGTCCACGGCCGGCCGGTCCACGGCCCCTCGTCGTGAGCGCGTCGCAGCCTTCGCGGGCAGCCGCGAGCGCTTCACGAGCTCGTCGACGCTCCAGCAACCAGTCTCGGCACGCTCGAGCCACTTGACCTTGTCCGGGAGCCCGGCGACGGTCTGGAAGTGCGAGAACGACAGCTGTTGGAACCGGAACCGGATCGTTGGCTCGTAGCGGGTTGCCACCCACCGATACCGCCGGACGGTCGCGTACGCCTCGCCGATGTCGTCGGCGAAGGCCTGCAGCGAGCCGGAGCCGTACTGCTTCGCCACCAGCGATGCGAGGTGACCGATCCGCCATCGCCCGGCGTCGGCCGACGCTCGAGCCGAGCGGCCCTCCGCGACGAGGCGGCCCCAGTTCAGGCCGCGGGAGGAAGCCTGAGCGGGGCGGCGTCGTCTCCTGCTCGACGGGGGAACTGCGATCGGGATGGTCGCCATGGTGGTCGCCCTCCAAAGACACGAACTGACACGCGTGTCACATTGTGGACCGCCGGTCGGAGTTCGGTCAAAAGACCCCTCTGACCAGGCCTTTTGAACTGACTCCGACGTCAGTCCAGGCCCACCGCCGCGGCGAACCAGTCCAGGCTCGCGGTCCACTCCTGGGGTGTGCCGCCACCGAATCCGCACTTCAGGTACGCGGCCCCGGCCGCCTCGTACTCCCTCGCCGACCGGACGACGTCCTCTCCGCCCTCTGGCTCGATACGGCCGAGCGGCGCCGCGACCTCGATGGTCCCCTCGAGCGAAGCGGCCCGATCGAGACCCCGGCGGATGTCGTCCGGCTCGGCGACGAAGGGTGTCCAGCACTCGCCGAGCTCGACGGCCCGGCGCACCGCGCGCATGGAGTTCCCGCCGATCCAGATCGGCGGCCGGGGCTCCTGGAGCGGCCGCGGGGCCACCGCGGCGTCGCGGATGGCGAAGAATCGCCCATGGAACTCGGGCCGGTCCTCCGCCCAGCAGGCCACGATCGCCCGCAACGCCTCGTCGGTCCGCTCCCCGCGGTCCTCGAAGGGCACGCCCAGGATGTCGAACTCCTCCTTCAGGTAGCCCGAACCCGCTCCCAGCACCGCGCGACCTCCCGAGAGCCGGTCGAGGGACGCCACCGCCTTCGCCACGGCGAACGGACTGCGATAGGGGAGCACGATGACGTGGGCGATCAACCGCATCGACGACGTCGTGGCGGCGAGGAAGGACAGCAGCACGAACGGGTCGAACCACTGCTCGCCGCCCCCGGCGCGCGCCCACGCCGACGGAGCGACGATGTGATCCGGCGCGGTGACCCCCCAGAACCCGAGCTCCTCCGCCCGGCCGACCATGTCGCGGATCGCGCCGGGTTCGGCGAAGCCGTCGCCGTGGCGGCGCACCGGCAGGCCTAGCACGTACTTCACCACGACGCGAGCGCGGCCTCCACGTCCTCCGCGGCGACGACGTCGGCGAGCAGCGGCAGGACGTTGTCCACGGAGAACCGGT
Source organism: Actinomycetota bacterium (assembly GCA_046263085.1). Classification (GTDB taxonomy): domain Bacteria; phylum Actinomycetota; class UBA4738; order UBA4738; family JACQTL01; genus JBHELK01. The sequence continues at coordinate 28,482 of JBHELK010000123.1, read as the reverse complement.
GCCACTCCTCTGGGAAGCTGGCGCAGCAGTCCTCCACCACCACGACGCGGAACCCGCGGTTGGCGGCGCCACGCACCGTGCCCTCCACCGCCATCGTGGTCGACACGCCGGCCACTACGATGGAGGTCGTCCCCAGCCGTTCGAGGACGGCCCACAGCTCGGACCCGTGGGAGGGGTCGATCGACGTGAACCGGGGCAGCACGAGGTCGCCGTCCTGGGGCGCGATCTCATCCACGACCTGCGCTCCCCGCGAGCCGTGTCGAAGGAAGTCGGGGTCCTTCGATCCGAACCGGTAGATCGGGGCGTGCGTCGGCTGGGGGATCGACGGATGTCGCTCCTTGGTCGCGTAGAGCACCGGAACGCCACTCGCGCGGCACGTCTCCAGGAGCGGTGCCAGCTTCGCGAGCACCTTGCGGTCCCGGACGGCCTCGGCGAGCTTGCCCGAGAGGCCCGGCCGACCGGCCAGCGACTCGTGCACGAGGTCGTTCTGGAGCTCGACGACGAGCATGGCCGTCGCGCTCCGGGGGAGATCCAGGGCGCTCACGCGTCTTCGGGCTCGTCGGCCAGGATCCTGACGATCCGCTCGCGAACCTCGAAGCGCTTCGGCTTCACGCTGAACGTGAACGGCAGGTCCGGCATGACGAACACGCGGCGGGGGCACTTGTACGGCGCGATGCGCTCCCGGGCCCAGGTCAGAATCTCGTCCTCCGGGACCGACGAGCCGCGCCGGAGCATTACCGCCGACATGGGACGCTCCCCCTTGATCTCGTCGGGGACGCCGACGGTCGCGGCGTGCTCGACGTCCGGGTGCTGCGTGAGGATCTGATCGATCTCGGCCGCCGAGATCTTGTAGCCGCCGGACTTGATGATGTCGTTCGAGCGTCCGACGAAGTAGAGCATGCCCCACTTGCCCTTCCGGACGATGTCGTAGGTCCGGAACCATCCGTCGACGAAAGCGTGCTCGGTGGCCTCGGGATCCTCCCAGTATCCGCTGGTCACGTTCGGGCCCCTGATCAGGAGCTCGCCGGGGCGGCCCCGGGGCACGTCGCGCATCTCCTCGTCGACCACCCGGTACTGCACGGGAGGCAGCACCCAGCCGACACAGTGGTCGCCGGCCTCGAACGGCGGGGTCTGCGCGACGTAGGAGTTCGCCTCGGCCATGCCGTAGCCGCGGATGAACATCGGCTTGCGCTTGATACCGCCCGGGCCACGCCGGGTGGCGGCCTCTCGCATCGCGCGGATGAGGTCGTCGGAGAAGGCGTCGGCGCCGCCGGCCCAGATCCGCATCGAGGTGAGGTCGCGCTCCAGGACCCCGGCATCGATGAGCATCCGGTACATGGCCGGCGTGCCCGAGAACATCGTGGGGCGGTACCGCTCGAACGCGTCGACGATCGTGTTCACGTCGAACTTCGAGATGAAGTAGGCCGGCATCGCCATCGCGAGCTGCGAGATCATCGCAGCGTACCCGCCGGCATGCGCCACCGGCATCACCAGGAGCGAGAGTGCGGGCGAGATCCGAGGGCGGAGGGCGTAGGCCCGCCCGTGGTGACGGAGGAACACGACCGCGGCCTCGTGCGAGAGCGTGGCGCCCTTCGGCATGCCCGTCGTCCCCGAGGTGAAGAACAGCAGCGCCGGCTCGTCCCACGACGACGGCTCCACCGGATCCAGCTGGTCGGGCGCATCCCGCATGTGCTCGGCGATCGGCTCGAGCGGCTCAGGCGGGGCGTCGTCGCCCACCGTGAGCCAGCGCTTCACGCTCGGAACGTTCCCGGGATCCTTGATGTTCGTCCCAAACACCAGCGGGTCGCAGATCAGCACCTCGGCACCGGACCGCTGCACGATGTGGTCGATCTCGGCGGGTCGGAGCATGAAGTTCATCGGCACCGGGATGGCCCCGATCTTCGCCGCGGCGAAGTTGCAGAAGGCCATCTCGATCCGGTTCGCCGTGATCATCGCCACCCGGTCGCCGCGCTCGACGCCCACGCGTCGCAGCGCGTGCGCCATCCGGTTCACCAGCCGCGACACGTCACGGTAGGACAGTGATGTCCCACTGAACCCTGGGTAGTCGATGGGCGTGTCGAGCACGAAGGCGGTGCGCTCGCGGTACAGGCCGGCCAGGCGGTCGAGGAAGTTCGCGTACGTCCAGCGGTCGTGCTCGCGCAGGAACACGCGGCGGCGGTCGCGCGCCGTGGGCTGCCACAGGTTCAGCTCGAGCGGCCCACCGACACGGCCGGGGACAAGCCCCGGCCCACCGCGGCGGGTCATTTCCCCTTCCACTCCGGCTGGCGCTTCTGGGCGAAGGCCAGCGGCCCCTCTCGCGCGTCCTCGGTCATGAAGATCTCCGCGGCGAGTGCCAGCTCCTGTTCGAACGCCTCCTTGAGGTTCATCCGCAGGCCGGTCAGTGCGGAACGCTTCACCGCGGAGATGGCGAGCGGTGCGTTGGCCATGATCGTCTCCGCCCACCTCCGGGCCTCGGCGAGGAGCTCGGCTTGGGGCACGACCTTGTTCACCAGGCCCATGCGGAAGGCCGTGTCCGCGTCGACGGCCTCGCCGAGCAGGAGGATCTCCATGGCCCACGGGAACGGGATCTGCCTCGGCAGCCGCACCGTCGTGCCGCCCCCCGGGAACAGCCCCCGCTTCGGCTCGAAGATCCCGAAGGTGGCCTCCTCCGAGGCGAGGCGGATGTCCGTGCCGAGGAGCATCTCCATGCCGCCCGCCACGCACAGCCCGTTGACGGCCGCGATCACGGGCTTCCACAGGTCGAACTCGCGCAGCACGGCGACGAGGCCGGCGTCGGCCGGCATGTCCGAGCGTCCGGCGGCGAGATCCTCGACGTTGTCGGTGACCGCCGGGACGAAGCTCTTCAGGTCGGCCCCCACGCAGAACGACGTGTCGACGCCCGTGATGATGGCCACCCGGGCGTCGGGGTCGTCGCGGAAATCGAGCCATGCGCTGGCGAGCGCTTGGAAGTGCGGCAGGTCGAGCGCGTTGCGCCGTTCCGGCCGGTTGATCGTGATGGTCCAGATCCCTTTTTCCCGCTCCACTTCGATCGGCATCCGAATGCGTCCTCCGTGACCTGCGCCTAGACTCCAGGGCGCTCATCTTCGACGGAGGTGCTCATGGCCGACAAGTCCATCATCGGGACGGATCTGGGGACGGTCACGTTCCCGGTGGAGCGCGGGAAGGTCCGGGAGTTCGCCAACGCGATCCTCGAGGACAACCCGGCGTTCCAGCAGACCGACGCTCCTGCCCCGCTCACGTTCAGCATGACCAGGTCGTTCTGGCCCAACGAGGGCGGCGACATGTCCAAGATCAACATCAACTACGCGATGGTCGTGCACGGGGGCCAGGAGTTCGAGTACCTGGGCCCGGTGAGGATCGGCGACACGCTGACGGGTCGCACGAAAGTGGCCGACGCGTACGAGAAAGAGGGGAAGCGCGGCGGCACCATGAGTTTCTACGTGTTCGAGACGACCTTCGCCAACCAGGAGGGCAAGGACGTGTTGATCTCTCGCAACGTGCTGATCGAGCGGGGGGTGCCGGCGTGAACCGGCTGGAGACGTACTTCGAGGATCTGCAGGAGGGCGACACGGCGCCGGAGTGGTCGCTCGCCGAGCCGCTGGAGCGCCAGCACTTCGTCCGCTACGCGGGAGCGTCGGGCGACTTCAACCCGCTGCATTACGACGATGGGTTCGCCACGCGGGTGGGGTTCCCCAGCGTGATCGCCCAGGGGATGTTCACCGCGGGCGTCCTCTCCCACTACGTGAGCGACTGGCTGGGATTGGACAACATCCGCAAGTACGCCGTGCAGTTCAAGAGCCCCCTGTTCCCGGAGAAGAAGATCGCGTTCAACGGGACCGTCACCCGCAAGTACAAGGAGGGTGACGAGAACCTCGTCGACTGCGAGCTCACCGTCACCACGAACGACGGCGAGACCGTGATCAAGGGGTCGTGCACCGCGGCGCTGCCCTCACGCGGCTAACTCCCTTGGCGGCATTCTGGAGTCCGGAGGTGCAGACCCTCCCCAGGGAGGAGCTTCGCGCGCTCCAGGAGGAACGGCTGCGGGGGTTGATCCGCAAGGTCTTCGACCAGCCGGTGCCGTTCTTCAGGCGGAAGCTGGAGGGGGCCGGCATCGGTCCCGACGACGTGAAGACCCTCGACGACCTGCCGTCGATCCCGCGGACCGTGAAGCAGGAGCTCCGCGACTCGGAGGCCGCGCAGCCGCCGCTCGGCGACTACCGGGGCGCGCCGCTGTCGGCGTGCGTCCGCCTGTCGACGTCCACGGGCACGACGGGCACGCCCACGATCATGCTGTTCACCCGCCACGACCTGGAGGTCGAGTTCGAGGTGGCCTGCCGGATGTTCAAGCGGCAGGGCTACCAACCGGGTGAGATCGTCACCCACGCCCACCCCGGCGGATTGAACGGCGGCCAGGCGCTGCTCGGCGGAGCGTTCGAGGCGTTCGGCGCGCTGAACGTGCCGGTGGGACCACCGACCTCGAAGGAGGACGCCGAGCGTGCCATCAACCTGTGGCGCGAGCTGAAGCCGACCCGTTACGAGATGTTCGGCCCACCGCTGCACACGTTCTGGGAGGCGGCGGTGGAGATGGGTCTGGACCCGGCGAAGGACCTCGGGATGAAGTCGCCCAACGAGATCCCGCCGCACCGCACGATCTCCGCAGGCCTGGACTGCTTCGCGTTCCTGGGCTCGTCGTGCGACGAGTTCAACGGGGCTCACGTCGCCGAGGATCACGCGATCCTGGAGTCCGTCGACCCGGCGACCGGTGAGCCGGTTCCCGACGGGCAGCGAGGACACCTGGTGGTGACGTCGATCTCCAAGGACAACTTCCTGCTCCGCTACGACCTCGAGGAACTGGTTCGCATCGACCCGTCGCCGTGTCCGTGCGGCGAGACGCACATGCGGGGGTGGTGGGACGGCCGGGCGAAGGACGCTGTGACGGTGGGGGACCGGCTGATCCTGCCCATGGACGTGGAGCTCGTGCTGAGAGAGATCCCCGAGGTGAGCGTCCCCGCGGTGGAGTACCAGCTCGTGCGCACCGCCGACACCGATGCCCTCAGGCTTCGTGTCGAAGCGGCGCAGCCCGGCGACGACCTCGCCGCCCGTCTGACTTCGAGGCTCGAGGGGGCGCTGGGCGCTCCGATCCGGCTCGAGCTCCTCAAGAGCGGCACGATCCCCCGCCCCGAGTACAAGCCCCTGCGGGTGGTGGACGAGTGACGATCGACGTGTGGGTGCAGCTCATGCCCGCGGGGTACGCGAAGGCGGCCGGCATCCTGACGAAGTACGGGCGGCAGGACATCGTGGAGAAGGGGGCCACGCCCGAGACCCTGCTCCCCGACATGGACCGGTTCGGCGTGGAGCGAGCCATCATCACGTTCAGCGACAACGAGATGGTGCTGAAGGCGGTGAAGGACCACCCCGACCGCCTGCTCGGCCAGGTCCACTGCGATCCCACGAACATCATGGAGATGGTCCAGGAGCTCGAGCGGTACCGCGACCAGGGGTTCGTGTCGATGCGCATCGAGCCGTTCCTGTGGCGCAAGCCGCCCACCGATCGCGTGTACTACGCGCTGTACGCGAAGTGCATCGAGCTGGACATGGCGGTGCAGACGCAGGTCGGGCAGACCGGACCGATGTTCCCGAGCGAGACGGGGCGTCCGCTCTACATCGACGACGTGGCGCTCGACTTCCCCGAGCTGCGCATCGTGTGTGGTCACATCGGGTGGCCGTGGCACGAGGAGATGATCGCCGTGGCCTGGAAGCACCCGAACGTGTTCATCGACACCAGCGCGCACTACCCGAAGCACTACCCGCCGACGTTCGTGCACTTCCTGAAGACGTTCGGTCAGGACAAGGTGCTGTTCGCCACGGACTGGCCGGTCACCCGCTACGAACGGATCTTCCCGGAGATCGAGGAGCACCTCGGTCTCGATGAAGAGGTGAAGCGGAAGTTCCTGCACGACAACGCGCTGCACGCATACAGGTTGTAGGCCGGGGACAAGCCCCGACCCACGGTCGGTAGAAACGCCGAAGGGCGCCCCGGACCTCGTGGGTCCGAAGCGCCCTCCGACAGGGGCTCGTATCTACGCGAGCGCGGCGTGGTGCTGGGGCCGCCTCCGCAGCAGCATCCGGTAGGCCGCGAGTGCGGCGGGCGGGATCGCCGCCAGTACCGGGAGCGCCACGGGGACGATGAGCCACACGTTGGCGAGCAAGACGCCCGCCGCCAGGTTCACCGCGGTGTGTCCCACCTCCAGGTGCGCGATCGGCGCGAACACGCTGAGGAAGGAGCGACCCTCCGACAGCGCGATGACGCCGACCACCGTGGAGGCGTTGACCGCGAAGAACGCGAGCATCGCCGGCACGATAGCCATCAGCATCCCGGCGGGCCGGACGGCGGCGAAGACGAGCTCCGCTGCCGTGACGGCTGCCAGGTAGCTGCCGACGTTGAACGCGGCCTTGTACGGGGCCACACGTCGTGCGCCGTACACCGCGGCCACGCCAATGCCCACCGCGAGCGTCAGGACGCTCGCCCGGACACCGAGCAGCAGGGCTGCGGCGAACGCGGCCTCGGTCACCGTGACGTGCTTCGTCTGGTGGCCGAACCGGACCGCCACGTGGAGCTGCTCGCCGGCGATGGTGGCGGCGACCAGCAGCGCCAGGGCGCCGAGGTCCCGTGCGTTCCACGCGCCGAGCTGAGGGAGCCGCACCGCCAGCGCGGCTCCACCAGCCGTCACGACCGCCGTCACGAGGAGACGAGCCGAGCGTGAGAGCAATGTCATCCTCCGCATCGGTATCAGTTCCATCCCGTGTCGGACCAGGCGTTCCCGCTCCAGGCGTTCCCGCTCCAGGCATTCCCGGACCATGCGTTCCCGCTCCACGCGTTTCCGGACCAGGCGTTTCCGGACCAGGCATTGCCGCTCCAGGCGTTGCCGTTCCAGGTGTTGCCGGACCAGGCATTGCCGTCCCAGCCCATGCCGGACCAGGCGTTGCCGCTCCACGCGACGCCGCTCCAGGCGTTCCCGGACCAGGCGTTGCCCTCCCAGGCCATCCCGCTCCAGGCATTGCTGCTCCAGGCGTTGCCCGACCACGCGTTGCCCGACCAGGCGTTCCCGCTCCAGGCGTTGCCGAGCGCGTCGACCTCACCGACGACCGCCACGGGGGTGCCCGTGTGGAGGATGTCGGAGTAGACGTGCAGCGACCCGCGCGACAGCTCGAGGGAGCCAAGACCCGTCGAGCGCGTCAGCCCGTAGTTGGCCTTGCCGGAGTACTTGCTGCCGCGAACGCCCGCCAGCGCGCCGTCCTTCCCGTTGATGTGGACGATGCCGATCCCACCGGTGGCGCCCGAGAGGCTGTTCGCCGTGCCCATCAGGGCCGCCTTGAGGCCGTCGTTCGTCGTGGCCGGGTTGGACTGCAGGAGCAGGGCCGCGATCCCCGACATCAGGGCCGTGGCCTGCGATGTCCCGGTCCCCTTGAAGTACGAGTCCCCGACGCGAGCCTCCGGGTAATACGTGTCGACCACCCAACCCGGGTCGCGCAGCGACACGAGCGAGACGCCCGGGGCGAAGACATCCGGCTTCGTGAAACCGTCCACGGTCGGCCCGCGGCTCGAGAAGTCGGCCACGTAGTCGTCGCCGGTATCCGTGGTGCCGTTGAGGTTGGCAGCGCCGACCGTGAACACGTACGGGTCGTCGCCGGGCTTCGAGATGGTCCCGGCCTGCGGTCCCTTGTTGCCCGCCGCGACGACCACGAAGATGCCGGCCCGCCAGGTCTGCTCCATCGCGTAGTCGAGAGGGTCCACGGAGTAGGACTGCTTCGAGTCGGTCCCGAAAGAGAGGTTCAGCACGCGGATGTTGTACTGCACCTTGTGCGTGACCGCCCATTGCAGGGCGGCCATGACCACCGACACGTCGGTGGCGCCATTCGCGCCCGCGACCTTGAGGGAGATCAGGTTGGCGCCGGGTGCGGCGCCGACGTATGCACCGTTCGACGACGTCCCGTCACCCGCGATGAGGCCCGCCATGTGCGTGCCGTGCCCGAAGGAGTCGAGCCCGTTGTCCTCGGGCGTGAAGTCCACGACGTGCGTGATGTGGTTCACGAGGTCGGGGACGGGGACGACGCCCGTGTCCACGAGCGCCACGCCGATGCCGGCCCCGTTGTAGCTCAGGACCTGCTGGTCGTTCAGGCCGATCACCTGACGCCACACCGTGTTGCTGGGCGCCGAGGTCGGACCGGTCGTGCCGGTGACGTTGAGTTGTCCGTCGCCCCATACCCGCCACACGAGCGAGGAGGAGCTCAGCGATCGAACCGCGGAACCCGGGACCCGCGCGGAGAATCCGCCGACGATCCTGAGCTCGTGGGTGATCCGGCCTCCCAGCATCCGCACCAGCGACTCGGCGGCGTCGGATCCGGGCTGCGCTTCCCGAACGATCACCGGGAAGGTCTGCGATGGATGCGCGGCGGCCTGTGCGTACAGCGCCGGATCTGCCTTGGAGGCGATCCCCGCCGCCGCCTCCACGGGCGGTTGCACCACGAGGGCGGCGACGATCAGGGCCACGACTCCGGGCAGGATGCGTTTTGCCACGGAGGCGACCCCGAGCATGCGCCACTCCCGCAGCTCGATGGTGTTGCCTGCTTTCCTCATATTCCGCTCCTCACGGGCGATGGACAGAGATGTTGCGTGCCTCCGAGTTATCGCCACGAATGAGGTCTTCCTCGATGGACCGAAGGTGCCGAAGCGAGGACCGAAGGATGGGTTTCCGGCTGGTCGAAACGCCTAGTCGACCGTGACTACGCCCCGTCGGCCGATCGGCCGACCGAGATCAGGCGTTGCCGCCGAGATAGCTCTCCACCAGCACTTTCGATGCCCGCAGCTCGTCCGGCTCTCCCGCCCACACGAGCTTGCCGCGGCCGAGGATGTAGACGAGGTCGGCGACGCGGAGCGCGTGCGTCGCGTACTGCTCGACCATCAGGATGGTCCGCTGCTCTTCCTCGTGCAGCGCGCTGAGCGTGTCGTTGATGGCCGCGACGAGCTTCGGGGCGAGGCCGAGCGAGAGCTCGTCGGCCATCAGCAGCACGGGGTCCGATCCGACCGCTCGCGCCAGGGCGAGCATCTGCTGCTCGCCTCCCGAGAGTGTGCCGGCGAGCTGCCCCGATCGCTCCTGCAGGACGGGGAAGTGCTCGAAGACGCGCGTCGCCGCCCCCGACCCGTCGATGGCCAGCCGGAGGTTCTCGGCCACCGTCAGCGACGGGAAGATGCCCCTGCCCTCCGGGATGAGGCAGACACCGCGCCGGGCCCGGGCGTGCGCGGAGAGCTTGTCGATGCGACGGCCGCCCAGCTCGATCGTGCCGCTGCTGGTGCCGACCAGTCCGGCGATCGTCTTCAGCAGCGTGGACTTGCCGGCCCCGTTCGGTCCGAGCATGGCGACGAGCGAGCCCTCCGGGACGACGACGTCGACACCCTGGAGGGCGGGGAGCCGCCCGTAGGAGACGTGAAGGTCGCTAACTCGAAGGAGCGGCGGCATCCTCGAGCTCCTCGCCGAGGTAGGCGGCCTGCACGATCGCATTGCGGCGGATCTCCCCCGGCGTCCCCTGGGCGATGAGGCGCCCGAAATCCAGCACGTACAGGTAGTCGCACAAGTCCATCACGAAGCTCATGTCGTGCTCGACCACGAGCAGGCTCTCGCCGTCCTCGTCCCGAGCCGCGCGCAGGAGCGTCGCCAGCCGCACCGATTCCTCCCTCGACAGTCCCGACGAGGGCTCGTCGAGCAGAAGGAGATAGGGATCGCCGCAGACCGCGCGCCCCAGCTCGACCATGCGCGAGAGCCCGATGGGGAGATCGCCGGCGCGAGTCTCCGCGTACTCGTCGAGACCGACGGCGGCGAGCACGTCGCGAGCCCGCTCCAGCGCGTCCGATCGCTGTTCCACGGTCGGGGGAAGGGCCAGGATGTCCGAGAGCAGCCCGCCCCTCGTGGACTGCGCCTCCATCCCCATCACGAGGTTCTCCTCGACGGTGAGTGAGCCGAACAGCTCGAGGCGCTGGAAGGTTCGTCCGACGCGGAGCCTGGCCCGTCGGTGAGGGGCCCACCCGGTCACGTCCAGGCCGAAGAGGTGCACGCGGCCGACCGTCGGCTTGATGGTGCCCGTGACGGCGTTGAAGAGCGTGGTCTTCCCCGCGCCGTTCGGCCCGATGAGCCCGACGATCTGGCGAGGCCGCACCTCGAGGGCCACGTCGTCCAGCGCCCGGACGCCTCCGAAGCGCACCGACAGGCTCTCGACTCGAAGCGCGGGCGCGGCGGAGCTCATGTCAGGGGGCGCGTCACGCAGGCGATCCGCGGACGATGTGGAGGGCGTCCATGGCGAAGCCCGACTTCGGGTACACGCGCCGGAAGGCGTTCAGGCCCTCGCTCGGGGACCCCAGCTCCCGGATGACGTTCCAGCGATGGAAGATGTGCTTGTAGCACCACGGGGCGCCGTTGTAGTTGACATTCGTGCACTCGAAGGGCGTGATCGGGGCGATGAGCCCGCCGGCGTCGAAGTTGGTGAGGTTCCGCAGGTAGGTCATGACACAGTCGCGGGTGGGAGCGCCGCCGCACGTGGCCAGCGCTCGTCCGAACATGACCCCGCTGGCGTAGCCGATGACCGAGAAGGTGGATGGCCCCGCGTTGCCGTCGCACGCGACGAAGTGATCCTGGTTGCACTGCGCGAGTGCGGACAGATACTGCCTCACGGCCGGGTTGCTGGTCTCGTCGAGCGGCACGTGTGGCATGTAGCTCGTGACCTGTGAACCCACGTCCCCGGCGCTCGCGACGAACTTCGCATCGACCGCAGTGAACGGCATGTAGGCGAGGTAGAAGCACTGGCCGGCGGCCTTGCGGGCTGCGCTGCAGTCCTGCGGCGGCCACACACCGTTGTCCCGCATGCCGCTCAGGAGGTTCACGTTGGACTGGCCGTCGGCGTAGGTGAACACGCAGTTCACGCCGTCGCCGATCATCTGGCTCACGAGCTGGGTGTAGTAGGGCTCCGGCGCTTCCAGCGGCGCCTGATATTCCTTGGACGGGAGATTGCCGCCCCAGCTCGCGTTGAGGGCCCCGGACCCGATGTCAGCCTGATCCTTCGACGCACCCGTGGGTTCGTTCAGGTACAGGACGCCGCCGAGCTTGCACTGATTCCCGGGTGCGGCGCTCGTCATGTAGTGGTAGGCGCCTCCACCGACGAGGGTCGGCGAGAGGCTCCCGAAGATGCCGGCGTGCATGAGCGACTGGGCCCGCGGGTAGCCGAGCGCGAGGCCTCCGACGTCCGGGACGTACTCGCCGGTGTTGGGATCCTTGTCGTTCGGATTGTACGGCGCGTTGCTTGCGTACTCGGCTGAGTCCTGCAGCGACTCGGTTGCGACGAAGGCGAACACCTGCGACGAGAGGGAGCGGTAGCTGTTCTGGTAGTTCTGCGGCAGCGCGTTGTCGTTGCGCTCCTGGATCTCGATCCGCCGCTTGCAGATGCCGCCGGCCTTGTTGACGAGGTTGACCCACGCCGAGAGCCCCTCGTACGTGGGGCGGAACTGCTGCGGCAGCTGGCTGACATCGGAGAGGATCTCCCCGATCGTCACGGTGCCGCTCGTGATGCCGGTCTCGGCGCCCCCGTCGGCCGCCTTCGGCGTGGTCGGGGAGCAGCCGTCGGTGTTCGGGATCACGCCGTTGCCGACGTCCGGGAGATGGTTCTGGCCGCCACTACCGCCGCCTCCGTTGTGATGGTTGGTCCCCCCACTCCCACCACTGCCGCCGCCACCGTTGTGGTGGTTGGTCCCGCCACTACCGCCGCCGTTGTTGTCGGTTGTGCCACCACCGTCGGTGCTGCCACCGCCCGGGGTCGAGGTCGGGGTGCCGCCGTGTCCTGTGCCGCCGCCGGCGGGAAGGGATCCGGATGCCGCCGGCGAGGGGAGGCCGGATGACGTGCCGGCCGCAGTCGTCGACGGTGCGGCCAATGGCCCGCCGCCCGATCCATTGGAGGCGCTTGCAACGAGTGCGCCGATGCCGCCGGTGAGGACGAAGACCCAGATCGCGATGGCGCCGAGGATGCGCGAGTTCTCCTCGATCCAGCCGACCCAACCTCGTCGCGGCAACGCCACCCTAGCTCCCTTTGGTTGGGTTGCTACCCTCGTGTCGCGGCACCGAAACCCCTGGTAGACGCGGAATCTCGCACAAGTCGCGCGCCTCCGGCAAACTCGGCATACTCCGCCCGATGTCCGACTTCCTGTCCGTGTTGTTCATCGGTCTCGTGGTCGGGAGCATCTACGCGTTGTCCGGGACCGGGTTGGTCCTCACCTATCGCATCTCGGGCGTCTTCAACTTCGCGCAGGGCGCGATCGGCATGTTCTTCGCGTACGTGTTCTTCCAACTGAACGAGGGCGGCCGGATGAACCTCGTGTTCGGCCATTACACCCAGACGTTCAAGCTTCCGACACCCGTGGCGCTCGTCGTCGTGGTCGGGATACTGGCGCCGGCGGCCGGGTGGCTCCTCGATGCCGTGCTGTTCCGGCGGCTTCGCGACACCGGCACCGTGGTGAGGATCGTGGCCACCATCGGCGTGCTGATCGCGCTGCAGGGCGTCGCGGGGGTGGTGTGGGGGGCGGCCGCCGAGCTGCGCCCGAACTTCGTGTTCCCGCACACGCAGGTCTACACGGTTGGCGGGGTGCTCCTTCCACAGCAGCACCTCATCACGCTGCTCGTCGTGGTGGTGCTCGGTCTCGGCCTCGTCGCGTTCCTGCGGTACTCGCCGCTCGGCGTCCGGATGCGTGCGGTCGTCGACCGGCCGGATGTGAGCGAGCTCATGGGCGTGAACTCCGGCGCGGTGTCGGGGTTCGCGTGGGCCATCGGCACGGCGTTCGCCGCACTGGCCGGGATCCTGCTGGCCCCCTTCTACGGCACGCTCGACCCACTCACCCTGACACTGCTCGTCATCATCGCCACCGCGGCGGCGGTGGTGGCGAGGCTCGAGAGCATCCCCTTGACGCTCGCGGGAGGATTCGCGATCGGCGTGGCGCAGCAGCTGATCCTCCGATACATCCATGGCAACCTCGGCCTCCAGCTCCAGCCGGCCGTCCCGTTCATCGTGTTGCTGGGAGCGTTGTTCCTCCCCATCAAGTGGCCGGACGCGCCGGATCGACCCCCACCGGCACCGAAGCGCCCACAGCGCGAGGTCCCGCTCCAGACGCGGGCCATCCGCGTCGCGATCATCGCGGTGGTGATGATCGTGCCGGCGCTCGTCGCCACGGCCGAGTGGCAGGCGCGCATCGCGGCCGTGCCCTCGATGGCGCTGATCTTCCTCTCGCTCGTGCTGCTGTCCGGCTACGCGGGACAGGTGTCGCTGGCGCAGGCGGCGTTCGCCGGGTTCGGCGCGTTCGTCGCCGCGCATCTCGTCACCGATCAGGGCTGGCCGTTCCTGCTCGCGGCCATCGCCGGCGGCCTCGTGACCATCCCGCTCGGCGCGCTGCTGGCGTTCCGGGCCACGCGGCTCTCACCGCTGTTCCTTGGGTTCGCGACGCTCGCGTTCGGAGCCCTCATGGATCAGCTCGCCTTCAACAACATCCACTTCTCCAGCGGGCTCACGGGGGTTCCGATCACGCGGCCCAGCTGGGCGCAGGGATCCGTCGCCTTCTACCTGTTCTCGTTGGCGGTGTTCGCGCTGTGCGCGGTGGCCGTGACGAACATCCGCAAGGGGAAACTCGGGCTGGCGCTCTCCGCGATGCGCGACTCACCCGTGGGCGTGGCGAGCCTTGGCGGGAGCGTGGCCAGGTTGAAGTTCCTGGCGTTCTGCGTCTCCGCGTTCATCGCGGGCCTGGCCGGCGCGCTGTACTCCGCTGCGGGGGGGCAGGCCTCCCCGACGAGCTTCTTCACGTTGCAGTCGTTGCTCGTCCTGGCCCTCGCCGTGATCGGCGGGATCTCGCGGTGGACCGGCGCACTCGTCGGTGCCGTGCTGTTCCTGCTCTTCGAGCCGGTGTTCGACCTCCCGCTCGTGCACAACAGCTACATCGCAGAGCACATCTTCCACGGACAGCTCCCCGCGCTCCTGCCGGTGTTCTTCGGACTGGGGGCCATCGGCCTGGCCCAGAACCCGCATGGCGTCGTGGAGCAGATCCGCGAGGGGGTCCTGCGCGCCGGGGACGTCGTTCGAGGTGTGCGGACACTCGGCAGGAAGCCGGCGGCCGCCGAGGAACCGTCCGAGGAAGCCGTCCAATCAGAGTCCACATCCCGCGCGGACGGACCGGTGGCCTTCCCAAAGGGCCGGCTCTATCACCGGCCGGACTGCGTGCTGACGGTGGGCAAGGACGACGGCGCCGCAGTCGCCTCGGGGGCCGATCCGCTCCGCCCCTGTCCCGTCTGCGAGCCGCAGCCCGCCCCGACCTAGCGGTGAGCCGGGCCTCGTGCCCGGCCGGGGACAAGGCCCGGCCTACGGCTCGCGCTGCAGCAGCAGCGCACCGGCCATGGTGCCGCCACCGCTCGTGACGATGCCGGTCCGCGCGCCCACGACCTGACGCTCGCCACACTCGCCCCGCAGCTGCCGGGTGCATTCGACGACGTGGCTGATCGCGTGCAGCCGGCCTCCCGACAGCGAACCGCCGTGGGTGTTCGTGGGGATCGTGGAGCCGAGCGCGATGTTCCCCTCCGCGACGAACGGACCGCCCTCGCCCTTCTCGCAGAGCCCCAGGTCCTCCAGCCAGCAGAGCGCGAGCCACGAGAACCCGTCGTAGATCTCCGCGACGTCGAGGTCTCGAGGGCTCATCCCCGTGCGCTGCCACAGCCGCTCCGAGGCGTACCTCGATGCCATGTGCGTGAGGTCGTCCCACTGATCCCAGTCGGGCCGGGGACCGGTGGCGAAGACGCCGTCCACAACCCCGACCGGCGGGTGGGGCAGGTCACGGGCCCGCTCGAGCGTGGTGATCACGACCGCGCCGGCGCCGTCCACGGGGTAGTCGCAGTCGAAGAGGCGGAAGGGCGTGGTGACGACGCGCGAGGCGAAATAGTCCTCGAGCGTCATGGGGTCGCGCAGAGGCGCATCCGGATTCATCGTCGCGTGGTGCCGGAAGGTCGTCGCGATGTGGCCGAGGTGCTCCTCCGTCGTCCCGAACTCGTGCATGTGCCGCCGGGCCCACATGGCCAGCCACTGGCTCGTCAGGGAATCGCCGAACGGTGCCCGGAACTGCATGTCGCCGCCGACGCGCCCGGTGCCACCGTAGCCGAGGCCGGGCGGGCCGTGTCGCTTCACCGAGCGGTAGGTGAGCGCGGTCTCGCAGTGTCCCTCGGCGACGGCCCATGCTGCGGCGATGACAGGGCTGATGCCCGCGGGCATCTGGCCGAAGAGGTCCTCGAACCAGTTCAGCCGCGCGATGCCCAGTGACTCGGACACCCAGAAGACCGGGACGGAGTCGTAGCCGGCCGGGTAGGTCGCCATGCCGTCGACGTCGGTTCTGGTGAGGCCGGCGTCGGCGAGGGCGGATCGGCAGGCGTCGACGGCGAGGGCGCCGGTCGTCCTCGGGACGTCGCGCCCGATCTGGCTGTAGCCCACGCCGACGATGGCCACGTCTCTCGTGGTTGGGCGCTGGGTTGCGCTCCGTACCGCCGACAGTCGCTGCGCGGGGGGCGTTCCGCTCCTTCGCGGCGCTCCGCGCTTTTGATGCTCGGAGCCCCCGCTCCGCGACTGCCGCCGGCTTCGGAACAAGGGCAGCACCATGTCTTCCGTTGCTGGTTCGAAGGTCACCTCCACTTCGAGGCCGATCTCGATGTCCTCGGGTCTCACGTCGATCAGGTTGCTGATGAGGCGGAGGCCCTCTTGTTCTTCGAGCTCCACCAACACGACGGCGAAGGGGGGGTCGTAGCCGGGGAGGGGGAAGTGGGTGGTGGTGTAGCTGTGGACTGTGCCTCGGCCGCTGACCGGTTCGGGGGCGAGATCCGAGCCGCCGCACGACCAGCAACCAGGTCTCGGCAGATGGATGTAGGTGTGGCAGGCCTGGCAACGGAGGATGTGGAGCTCGCCGTTGGCGGTGGCTTGCCAGAAGAAGGCGGTGTCGGGATCGGGGTCAGGGAGGGGTCGGTGGGAGGGGTCGGGGGTCATGTCCGGAGATCCTCGAGGCGTCTGGCGTTGTCGGGGATGGTGCCGGTGGAAACGAGGTCGATCTCCGCTCGGAGTCGCACGAGGCCGCGGATGCCCTCGGCGATCCGCTCGGTGAGCTTCCCGGTGTCGACATCGGTCTCGGCGTTCGCGACCTCGATGCGGATGCGGAAGTCGTCGGCGCCGTTGGCCGCCCTGGACACCACGGCCTGCCAGCGCTGCACCTCGGCGTGGCGACGCATCACCTCCGCGATCTGCTCGGGGTACACGAACATGCCCCGCACCTTCGTCGATTCGTCGGCGCGTCCGACGAAGCGTGCGATCCGGGGACCGGTGCGTCCGCACGGACACGGATCGTCGCGGAGCGCCACGAGGTCGAGATTCGCGAAGCGCAGCAACGGCCGGTTCGGGTTCGCCACGGTGGCGACGACCTCACCCGGCTCACCGAGCCCGGCGGGCTCGTGCGTCTCGGGATCGAGCACCTCGAGGATCTGGTCGGGATGCAGGTGCATCCCCTCCGCCGCCCAGCACTCGTAGGCGGGGAGGAGCCCGTCGGCGGAGCTGTAGATCTGCCGCACGCGGGCGCCGGTGCGCTCCTCGAGATCCGCCCGCAGGTCCTCGGGCAGCTTCTCCGCGGTCACGAACGCGACCTGCAGCGACCAGTCCGCTCGCGTGTCGATGCCGAGCTTGGTGGCCCTGTCGCACAGGAGCTTCAGGAACGTCGGCGTGCCCACGTAGCCGGCAACGTCGAGCTTCGCCAGCACCTGCGCCTGGACGTCCGTGTTCTGCGGTCCGGCGGGGATCACGGCGCACCCCGCTGCGATGAGTTGGTCGTCGAGCCCGTGGCCGCCGGGGGTGAGGTGGTAGCTGAACGTGTTGAGCACGATGTCGTTCTCGCGGAATCCCATGGCGTGGAAGGGGAGCGCGAGGGGGGTCTTCCCGCGCTCGGGCGGCGGATCGCCTCTGCGGTGCGAGGCGTAGAAGTGCGGTCCGGGGGAGACGAAGATGCGCTCCGCCTCGTGCAGCGGGAACGCGCCGAGCCCGAGCATCTCCCGGCCTGCCTCGGCCTTCGTCGTGATCGGGATGCGCGCCAGGTCGTCGATGGAGCGCACGGCGTCCGCGCCGCCGACCCCCGCGGCCTCGAGCTTCTCCCGGTAGTAGGGGACGTGCTCGACCGCGATGCGTATGGTCCGGCGGAGGACGTCCTCGTGATGCCCGCGGAGATCCTCGGGCGACGCGGCCTCGAGCGGGTGCAGATGGCCGGTGGTCCGGTCGCCGGCAGGCACGTCGTTACTCGATCGAGGATGGGTGCTCGGTGAAGAGCTTGCCGATCTCGGCGTCGAGCTCATCGACCCGCCACCTGTCGCCCTTGTCGATCGTCGGTCCCGCCGTCCACGGCTTCATCAGGGAGACCTGCCCCCCGAAGACGAGGAAGACCTGTCCCGTGATGTGGGCGGCCGCGTCCGTGGCGAGGAAGGCCACGAGCGGCGCGACGTTCTCCGGCGCGAACTGATCGAACCCCTCCTCCGGCGCCGCCATCATCCCGTCGCCGAACGTCTGGGTGATGAGGCGGGTGCGAGCCCGCGGCGCGATGCAATTCGCCGTCACGTCGTACTTCTTCATCTCCCGCGCGGTCACCTGCGTGAGCGCCGCGATCGCCGCCTTGGAGGCCGCGTAGTTCGCCTGGCCCTTCAACCCGTACAGGCCCGATTCCGACGCCGTGTTGACGATGCGCCCGGTCACGTCCTCGCCGGCCTTGGATCGCTCGCGCCACCAGGCACACGCCGCGTGCGAGGTCGCCGCGTGTCCGCGGAGGTGCACTGCCACGACGGCGTCCCAGTTCTCCTCGGTCATGTTGAAGAGCATCCCGTCGCGCAGGATGCCGGCGTTGTTCACCACGATGTCGAGCCGGCCGAACTCCTCCACGGCCTGATGAACCAGCGCGTCGGCGCCGCTCCAGGTGGAGATGTCCTCGTAGTTCGCGGACGCCCGGCCCCCGGCCGCCATGATCTCGTCGACGACCTGCTGCGCGGGGCGATCGTCATTGCCGGTGCCGTCCCACTCACCGCCCACGTCGTTCACGACGACCGCCGCGCCCTCCTGTGCCAGCAGCAGCGACTCGGCGCGGCCGATCCCTCGTCCCGCTCCCGTGACCACCGCGACCTTGCCGTCCAGCGTGCCCATGTCGTTCCTCCCGGTCTCCACACGGCGCGAGGCTCGTCCCCGGCGCGAAATGTTCCGCGTTGAACACTTGCGGCGGGGCGAGCCCGCTCTTCGATCGCCCGGAGCATAGGCCGAGCCGCACGCGCTAGCCTTCCCGGATGCCACGAAGGAAGGTCGCGGTCGCGGGTGTCGCCGAGTCGCGCTTCGGCGAGGTGCCGGACGCCACCGCGCTGCAGCTCCACGTCGAGGCCGCGTCCGCCGCGCTTCGCGACGCCGGGCTCACCAAGGACGACGTCGACGGCCTGTTCTCGTGCGGCGCCGACCTCATGCATCCGATCCAGCTCGCGGAGTACATGGGCATCCGTCCCGGTTTCGTCGACGGCACGCAGGTCGGCGGGTCGTCGTGGGAGTTTTTCGTCCACCACGCCGTCGGCGCCATCGAGGCGGGCCTCTGCGATGTGGCGTTGCTGGCGTACGCGACGACGTCGCGGAGCGACCTGAAGCGGAAGATCCGAAGCGCGAACGTCGCCATCGACGCCAGGGGCCCGGCGCAGTTCGAGTCGGCCTACGGGCACACCGTGATCGGCCGGCACGCCATGGCCGCCACGCGGCACATGCACGAGTTCGGGACCACCCCCGAGCAGCTCGCCGAGATCGCGGTGCAGATCCGCCGCAACGCGTCGAGCAATCCGAAGGCCATGTACCGCGAGCTCCTCACGGTGGAGGACGTCGTCGGATCACGGCTGATCTGCTCCCCCCTGCACAAGCTCGACTGCTGCATCCGCTCCGACGGCGGCGGCGCGGTGGTCCTGGTCTCGGAGGAGCGCGCGCGCGACCTCCCGGGGGATCCGGTATGGATCCTCGGGGCGGGTGAGACGGTCTCCCATCACACGATGAGCGAGTGGGAGGACTTCACGGAGTCACCGGCCGTGCACTCCGCGAAACGGGCGTTCGACATGGCCGGTGTGAAGCCCGACGAGATCGACGTCTTGCAGTGCTACGACTCGTTCACGATCACGGTCCTGCTCACGCTCGAGGCGCTGGGGTTCTGCGGGAAGGGCGAGGGTGGCGCGTTCGTGAAGGGCGGCCGGCTCACGCTCGAGGGCTCGCTCCCCACGAACACCGACGGCGGCGGGCTGTCGTCGAATCATCCCGGCATGCGAGGCATCTTCCTGATCGTCGAGGCCGTGCGGCAGCTCAGGGGCGAGGCCGAGGGACGGCAGGTTCGCGACGCGAAGCTCGCCGCGGTGAACGGCACCGGCGGCTGGTTCAGCTCCACCGGGACGCTCGTGCTGGGGGTGGACTGATGCCGCAGATGCCGCGGACCTCCACCTGGCACCTGCCGCAGCCGGATCTCGAGACGCAGCCGTACTGGGACGCCGCGCGCGAGGGGCGGCTCCTCATCAAGCGATGCCGGACCTGCGCCGAGGCCTTCTTCTATCCCCGCACGTACTGCCCCCGCTGCTGGTCCCAGGACACCGAGTGGCAGAACTCGAGCGGACGGGGACGCGTGTACACGTTCACGGTCGTCCACCAGAACGACCTGCCGCCGTTCAACCAGCGGGTGCCGTACGTCGTGGCGATCGTCGAGCTCGACGAGGGCGTGCGCCTGACCTCGAACATCGAGGGCGTCGACCCCGATGAGGTCGCGTGCGACATGCCGGTCCAGGTCGCGTTCCGCGAGGAGCACCGCGACGACGAGGTCGTGGCCCTCCCCGTTTTCCGTCCCGCCACATGAACATCCGGGCCAATCTCGGGCCGAACTTCGTGTTCGGGACGGTGATCTACCGCGTCACGGACATCAAGCGGTCCCTCGAGTGGTACGAGGAGGGCCTCGGTTTGATCGCCTTCGACCTGCACACGAAGGATCCGAAGGACACGCACGCCCTGTTCGCCGTCGGCTCGAGCATCCTCACGCTCTGGCAGGCCCGGCCCGGCGAGGAGCTCGGGACGCTCGGCTCGATCGCCTCGCCCCACATCGTGTGGCTGGTCTCCGACCTCGAGGCGGTGCGCGAGGAGCTCCTCCAGCGCGGTGTGGAGCCGCAGCCCATCTTCGAGTACGGGAGGTACCGCCAGTTCTACATGTTCGACCCCGACGGCAACCGCATCGAGGTGGCCCAGGTGGCCGGCCCGCTGCCCTGGGAGAACGGCGGGGAGCACGTGTCAGAATCTCCCAACTGAGGGGAGCCGCGGTGGCCTTCGATTTCTCGATCGAGCCCGAGTACCGGGAGAAGCTGGACTGGGCGCTCGCCTTCGTGAAGGAGGAGATCGAACCGCTCGAGGTCCTGGGCCTCTCCGAGGAGCAGCTCGCCCGGGCCGTCGAGCCGCTCCAGG
This sequence comes from Actinomycetota bacterium, assembly GCA_046263085.1. Taxonomy (GTDB): domain Bacteria; phylum Actinomycetota; class UBA4738; order UBA4738; family JACQTL01; genus JBHELK01. The sequence continues at coordinate 7,866 of JBHELK010000123.1, read as the reverse complement.
AACGGGTCAGGGAGCACGGACTCTGGGCCGGCCACCTCGATCCCGAGCTCGGCGGGCAGGGCTACGGGCAGGTGAAGCTGGCCCTGCTGAACGAGATCGTTGGCCGCTCCACGCTCATCGCGCCCATCGTGTTCGGCAACCAGGCCCCGGACTCCGGCAACAGCGAGATCCTCGGCCTGTACGGAACCGACGAGCAGAAGGAGCGGTGGCTCATGCCGCTGCTGCGCGGCGAGATCCGCTCGGCGTTCTCGATGACCGAGCCGGGCGCCGGCTCCGACCCCACGCTCATCTCCACCCGCGCCGTTCGCGACGGCGACGAGTGGGTCATCAACGGTCACAAGTGGTTCACCTCGAACGGGTCCAAGGCGGACGTCCTCATCGTGATGTGCCTCACGAACCCCGACGTCTCGCCGTACGAGGGCATGTCGATGATCATCGCGCCGAAGGGCACACCGGGGCTGAACGTCCTGCGCGACGTCGGGGGCATCGGCGGCGACGCCGTGCACGCCGAGATCCTGTACGAGGACGTCCGCGTGCCGTACGGCAACCTGCTCGGCGGGGAGGGGCAGGCGTTCGTCATCGCCCAGAAGCGGCTGGGGCCGGGGCGCATCCACCACTGCATGCGATGGCTCGGCCAGTGCCAGCGGGCGCTGGAGATGCTGTGCGAGCGCGCGCTGACACGCTACGCGCACGGGTCGGTGCTCGCCGACAAGCAGACGGTGCAGAACTGGATCGCCGACTCCTGGACCGAGATGCACGCTGTCCGATTGATGACGCTGCACGCCGCGTGGGTGATCGACGAGCACGGCTCGTCCGAGGCGCGCACCGAGATCGCGGCGATCAAGTTCTTCGGGGCGAAGGTGCTGCACGACGTGATCGATCGCGCCGTGCAGGCCCATGGGTCCCTCGGATACTCCACGGACATGCCGCTCGAGCAGATGTACCGGCTGGCGCGCTCGGCGCGGATCTACGACGGACCGGACGAGGTCCACCGCGTGACGGTCGCCAGGCGCGTGTTGCGGCAGTTCGAGCCGTCGAAGGGCCCGTGGCCGAGCGAGCACATCCCCACGAGACGGGAGGCGGCGCGAGCGCGGTTCGCCGAACTGCTGGATGAAGTCGCCAGCAACGTCTGACGTCCTGGACCTCGCGAGGCTGACCGCCTGGCTCGACGAGCGGGGGCTCGGCGAGGGTGAGGTCCGCGCGGAGCCCATCACGGTGGGGGCTTCCAATCTGATCTTCGACCTCCGCCGGGGCCCGCATCACTGGGTGCTGCGCCGGCCCCCCACGGTGCCGGTGTCTCCGACGGCCCACGACATGGTGCGGGAGTTCCGGGTGCTCTCGGCGCTGGAGGGCACGCCGGTCCCGCACCCCACCCCGCTCGCGTTGTGCGAGGACGAGGAGGTGATCGGGGCGCGCTTCTACGTCATGGAGTTCGTCGACGGGTTCTGCCCCCGTGATCCGCTTCCACCGCCCTTCGACCGATCCACGCAGGCTCGGCGTGAGCTCGGGTTCCGGCTCGTCGACGCCCTGGCTGACCTCGCGACGGTGGACTGGGAGGCGCACGGTCTCGAGGGGTTCGGCCACCCCGACGGCTACCTCGACCGCCAGGTGGACAGGTGGAACGGGCAGCTCGAGCGGTACCGGACCCGGGACATCCCGCATCTCGACGACGTGGCGGCGTGGCTGCGGGGGAACGTCCCGTCGATGGGTGAGCCGGGGATCATCCACGGCGACTACCAGCTGATCAACACGCTCTTCGCGCATCCTTCGTGGGGCGGGGCTCGTCCCCGCCCGCGGCTCGCCGCGATCGTGGACTGGGAGCAGTCGACGATCGGCGACCCGCTCGTCGACCTCGGCTGGCTGCTGGCGGGGTGGCACCACGCCGGCGAGGAGCCGAGCTTCACCGCGGCCTACCTCGCCGACCGGCATGGGTTCGCCACGCGCGACGAGCTGGCCGAGCGCTACGAGCATCGGACCGGACGGTCGCTGGAGCATCTGAGCTGGTACCGGGTGCTCGCTTTGTTCAAGCTGGCCTGCGTGCTCGAAGGGCACTACGCCAAGTTCGCGCGGGGCGAGAGCGATCACCCGATCCACGAGCGGTTCGGCGAGCTCGTGTTGCAGTTGGCCCGCCAGGCCTCCGAGCTGATCTGAGGTGGACCTCGGCGGCAAGGTGGCGCTGGTCACGGGGGCGTCGCGGGGGATCGGGAAGCACATCGCGATCGCTCTCGCTCGGCAGGGGTGCAGGGTGGCGTGCGCCGCCCGGGCCACGGATGCGCAGCCGGTGAAGCTCGCCGGCACGATCGACGAGACGGTGCGCGACATCGAGTCGGAGAGTGGGGAGGCCATCGCCGTCCCCACGAACCTCGCGCTCGAGGATGAGGTCGTGGCCATGGTCCGGACCACCGAGGAGCATTTCGGCCGGCTCGACGTGCTCGTGAACAACGCGGCGATCACGTTCGTCGGCGATCTCGACATCCCGCAGAGACGGCACGACCTCGTGATGGACGTGAACTACCGGGCGCCGTGGCTCGCCATGCGCACCGGGATCCCCGGCATGAAGGAGCGCGGCGAGGGCTCGATCCTGAACGTGTCCTCGATCGCGGCGGTGCGGGCGGTGCCGGGCCTGATGGTCTACGGCGTGTCGAAGGCGGCCCTGGAACGGCTGACGGTCGACGCCGGCGAGCAGCTGCGCCCCGACGGGATCGCGGTCAACGCCTATCGCATCGACATCCCGGTGGCCTCGGAGGGCTTCGTCGCCAACGCGCCGGCTGCCGACCACTCCTCGTGGGAACGGCCCGAGGTCTGCGCGGAGGGTGCCGTGTGGATGCTCGAGCAACCCGCGTCGTTCACCGGCCACGTGGTGTCGATGTCGTGGCTGCGGGAGACCGAGGGGATCATGCTCGGCGGTATCGGGACCACGTAGGGGCAGCCGTGTACCACGCGTTCGTGAAGAGAACGATCAGGCGAGTCTTCGAGGCCGGGGGCTGAGCGTCCGGTACGGGCTAGCCGAGCAGCGCCTCGACGTTCGCGCCCATCGCCCGGTCCGGGAGCCGCGGGAGCTCGTAGCGGTGACCATCGCCGGCCCGTAGTCCGGGAGGGGCATCGGACCCGAAGAGCACCCGATCGGGCCCGACCGCCGCGAGCATCCGCATGATCGTCGACTCGGAGACGAGGGCTCGGAGTGCCACGTCGAATCGCACGCGGGGCACCTGCCAAAGCCGCTCGAAGTGCGGGATGCCGCCGTGCGCCAGTACGAGCTTCAGCTTGGGACAGCGATCGAGCACGGCCTCGACGTCCTCCGGCGGGCCGAGCCCGAGGTGGACGAGGACGGGGAGCCCCTCCCGCTCGCACCGCTGCAGGAACGGGATCGCGTCGATGAGCCGGTAGTCGTGCAACCACGCGTGCAGCTTCAGGCCTACGGCGCCCGCCGCCAGCGCTCGGTCGAGCTCGTCGTGCGCCTCCTGCCCGAGGGTCGGGTTGACGAATGCGAACGGGATGAACCGATCCGGATGGGCGCGCGCCGCCTCGAGCACGGCGTCGTTGTCGGGCCGGATGAACGGCTGCAGGCGCCTGTTCCTGCGCGCCATTCGATAGACGGGGATGCGAAGCGGCGGGATGCGCAGACAGCCCCGGAGGAGCGCCGTTCCGGTGCGCGGGATGGAAGGGATCTTCTCCTGCGCCGCCGCCAGCAGGATCGCGCGGTCGACGCCGGCGTCATCCATGGCCCGAAGCAGACCCGGGACCGGAAGCTCGTGCTCCAGGTGCACGTGCGAGTCGATGACCACGTGCCGAGCCTAGGTGCCGGTGAAGTCGGGGTCGCGGCGTTCGGCGAACGCGCGCATCCCCTCCTTGATGTCGTTCGTTCCGGTTACGAGCTCCTGGACCAGCGCCTCCTCCGCGAGCGACTGATCGAGGGTCTGCTCGAGCGACCGGTTCAGCAGCCGCTTCGCCAAGCCCAGCGCCTTCGTCGGGCCCGCCGCGAGTCGCTCGGCCCACTCCGTCGCTGCCTTCTCCAGCTCGCCGCCGGGGACGACCTTGTTGACCAGCCCGATCCGCTCTGCGTCGGCCGCGCTCCAGGAGTCGGCGAAGAACACGATCTCCTTCGCCCGTTGCAGCCCCACCAGGCGGGGGAGCAGGTACGCGCCGCCGCCGTCCGGGACGATCCCCCTGCGCGTGAAGGCCTCGATGAACTTCGCGTTCTCGGAAGCGACCACCAGGTCGCACATCCAGGCAAGGTGGCACCCGAAACCGGCGGCCGTGCCGTTCACGGCGGCGATCGTCGGCACCTCGAGGTTCCACATCGCGCGGAACAGACGTTGCACGCCGCCCGTGATCACGTCGCGAGCCGCGCCGGCCACCCGCTCGGCGGAGCCGGAGCCCTGGCGCTTCGATGCGCCGCGGATGTCGGCGCCCGTGCAAAACCCCTCTCCGGCTCCGGTGAGCACGAGGCAGCGGAGCTCGGGATCGGCACCGACCTCCTCGACCACCTCGATCAGGTGGTTGCGCATGTCGGGGGTCAGGGCGTTGCGGACCTCGGGCCGGTTGAGCGTGACCCAGGCCACATGGCCCCGCCGCTCGAAAAGGAGCTCCTCGTCAGCCATGCCCGAATCCTGACAGACCTACAATCGCCGCGATGGACCTGGCTCTTTCCGAACACGAGCTCGCGTTCCGCGACGAGGTGCGGGCCTGGATCGGCGCGAACCTCCCGCAAGGATGGGGTGAGCCCGGTTTCACGGAGCCGGAGACGTTCGAGGAGAAGCTCGAGTTCGCTCGGGGGTGGGAGCGGAAGCTCGCCGGTGCCGGCTGGGCCGGGATCTCGTGGCCCAGGGAGTACGGCGGGCGGGGCGCGACGCTCATGGAGCAGGTCGTCTTCCACCAGGAGATGGCGCGGGCCCGAGCCCCGATGATCAGCGTGAACTTCGTGGGGATCAATCTCGCCGGGCCGACGATCATGGCCCACGGTTCCGAGGAGCAGAAGGCGCGCTACCTGCCCAGGATCCTCACGCTGGAGGAGCTGTGGTGCCAGGGGTTCAGCGAGCCGAACGCGGGCTCCGACCTGGCCGGGCTGCAGACCCGAGCCGAGCTTCGCGACGACCACTTCGTCGTCAACGGCCAGAAGGTGTGGACGTCCTACGCGCACGCGGCCGCCTGGTGCCTGTTGCTGTGCCGGACGGACCCCGACGTTCCGAAGCACAAGGGGCTCTCGTACCTGCTCGTCGACATGCGCAGTGCGGGCATCGAGCCTCGCCCCCTGAAGCAGGTCACCGGGGAGTCCGAGTTCAACGAGGTCTTCTTCACCGACGTCGTCGTGCCCCGCGAGAACCTGCTCGGTGAGATGAACCAGGGGTGGGTGTACGCCAACACCACGCTGGCCAACGAGCGCGGCCCGGCGTTCCTCGCCCACCAGATCCGGTTCCGCAACCAGCTCGAGGACATGATCGAGATGGCGAAGCGGGTGCAGCGCGACGGGATGCCGGTGTCCAAGCACCCCGCGTTCCGCGACCGCATCGCGAAGGCATACGCGGACCTCGAGGTGATGCGATCGCTCGGTTACCGGCTCGTCACGTCGATCATGCGCCACGGCCGGCCCGGCACCGAGGGATCGATCGCGAAGCTGTACTGGAGCGAGATGGTCCGGCGCATGGAGCTCCTGGCCCTGCAGCTCGAGGGTGAGGCCGGGATGCTCGACGGACCCGACGCGGAGCTCGGTGGGAAGTGGCAGCGCGGGTTCCTGTCCTCGTTCGCGCAGACCATCGCCGCCGGCTCGAGCGAGATCCAGAAGAACATCATCAGCGAGCGCGTCCTCGGCATGCCCCGCGGCGAGGTGTGGGCCCCCCGATCGAAACAGAAGGCCGGCTGATGGACTTCGACTTCTCACCCGCGCAGTACGAGCTGCGGGACGAGGCTCGGCGTTTCCTCCAGCGAGAGTGCACGAGCGAGCTCGTCCGCGAGGTCATCGACGATCCAAGCGGCTGGTCGCGGACGCTGTGGAAGCAGATCGCCGATCTCGGCTGGATGGGACTGCCGTTCCCCGAGCAGTACGGCGGGCTCGGCCAGGGGTTCCTCGACCTCGTGCTGCTGCTCGAGGAGCTCGGCGCGGCGCTCGCGCCGATCCCGTTCCTGTCGAGCGTGGTGCTCGCCGGCTTCGCCATCCTCCAGAACGGCAGCGAGGAGCAGCGGGCGAAGTGGCTGCCGGACATCGCTTCGGGCGACCGTGTCGCGGTCGCGGTCGTCCCCGACGCCGAGCACGACGTCGATGCCCTGCACGTCCAGGCCGAGGGTGACCGGCTCACGGGGGAGCGCTCCCACGTACTCGACGCCCCGGCCGCCGACCTCCTGGTTGTCGCGGCGAGGTCCGAGGAGGGGCCCCGCTGGTTCGTGGTGGAGGAGGGCTTCGAGGTCAGGCCACAGCGTTCGTACGACCCCACGCGCACCCTCGGCTTCGTGTCCTTCGACGGCGTCGCCGCCGAGCCGCTTTCCGGGGCTTTCTTCCCATCGATGCGCCTCGCGGTGGCCGGTATCTGCGCGGAGATGGTTGGGGTCGCGCAGCGGATCCTCGACATGACGGTGCGGTACACGAAGGAACGCGAACAGTTCGGCCGGCCCATCGGCAGCTTCCAGGCCATCAAGCACAAGTGCGCGGAGATGGCCGTCGAGCTCGAGGCTTCACGGAGCGCCACGCTCTACGCCGCGTGGGCGGCGGCGACCGAAGCCGAGGATCAGGACATCGCGGTGGCCATCGCGAAATCGTCGTGCGGCGACTGGCTGGGCCACCTGGCCGGGGAGGGCGTCCAGGTTCACGGCGGCATCGCCTACACATGGGAGCACGACATGCACCTGTATCTGCGACGGATGAAGTCACTGGAGGCATTCATGGGCGACGCCGCGTATCACCGGGAGCGCCTGGCGAGGTTGATCGAGCTATGAGCGCCGGAACCCGTGGCCCGGGGCTCGTTCCCGGCAGAAGCGTGGTGGTCACCGGGGCATCCACCGGCATCGGCAGGGCCTGCGCGCTGGACCTCGACAAGCGGGGGTTCGCCGTGTTCGCCGCCGTTCGCAAGGACGCCGACGCCGAGTCGCTGAAGCAGGCGGGGTCCGACCGCCTCGAGACGTTGCTCCTCGACGTCACCGATCAGGCCTCGATCGACGCGGCGGTGAAATCGGTCGCGGCCCGCACCGACTCGCTCTATGGGCTTGTCAACAACGCGGGCATCACCGTGGCCGGCCCGCTCGAGTACTTGCCGGTCGACGAGGTCCGCCGCCAGTTCGAGGTGAACGTGTTCGGCCAGATCGCCGTGACGCAGGCGTTCCTGCCGCTCGTCCGGAAGGCCCGCGGCCGGATCGTGTTCATGAGCTCGGTGGGGGGCAGGGTGCCGTCGGCGCCGTTCCTGAGCCCGTACAACGCGTCGAAGCACGCCCTCGAGTCCTTCGGCGACGCGCTTCGGGTGGAACTGGCGCCGTGGGACATCCACGTCTCGCTGGTGGAACCGGGCTCGATCGCCACGCCGATCTGGGACAAGAGCTTGTCGGCCGCCACCGAGCTCCGGAAGAACCTGCCCCCGGAGGCAGAGGAGCGGTACGGCAAGGCCGCCGACAAGATGGAGAAGCTCGCGGAGGCCACCGGCAAGCGCGGGATCCCCCCACAGAAGGTCGCCGACAAGGTAGCGCACGCGCTGATGTCGAAGCGGCCCGACCCGAGGTACATGGTCGGCACCGACGCGAGGGTCCAGAAGACGCTGTTCACGCTGCTCACCGACCGCGGGCGCGACCGACTGTTCGCCCGGCTGAGCGGCCTGCGGAAACGCTCGGTGTGATGGCGCGCGACGTCGAGCGCTTCTTCGTCGGCGGCGAGTGGGTCGAGCCGTC
>JBHELK010000122.1:0-28200 GCA_046263085.1 Actinomycetota bacterium | reverse complement strand
CTCATCTCGAATGCCGGAGCGCTGGGCGGGATCCTCTCCTCCAGGCTGTCGTCGATGCTCCACCTGGGCGTCCTCACGCCCCGCGTCCGGCCCCAGGGCCCGGCATGGCTGGAGGCCGGTCTCGTGTTCGCCTCGGGAGTGGTGGTATTCCTGCTGGTGGGATTGATCGGGTTCGCGTATTCCCTCGTCGCGGGAGCCAGTCCCGGACCCATGGTCATGATCGGCGGCACCCTGTGGGCGGGCACGATCGCGACGATGGTTGCGATCGTCGTCGCCTATTACGTCGCCATCCTCTCCTCGAGATTCGGGCTCGACCCGGACAACCAATCCGTCCCGATCATCACGAGCGTGATGGACCTGGTCGGCGTGATCTCGTTCCTCTTCGTTCTGTCACTATTGGGGGTGGTCACGCATGGCTGACGACGACCGACCCAGGAACGTCAAGGAGCTCCTCGTGGAGCTCAAGGACGCGTCCGAGCTGATGGTGGACCTCGCGTACGCGGCGGTCTTCTTCAACGAGGAGGACCTGGCCGGGGAGGTCGAGGTCCTCGAGGAGCGGATGGACGCCCACCTCCGGCGCCTCCGGGAGGTCGCGATGCTCGCCGCCCGGAGCCCCGAGGACGCCGAGGCCATGGCCGGGGTGCTGCACATCGCGGCCGCGATCGAGAAGATCGGTGACGCCGCCTCCGACATGGCCCGCGTGATCCAGGCGAAGCTCGGCATCCCCGACACGCTGCGGCCCGACCTCCGGCACGCCGACGAGATCGTGGGCCGCGTGAAGGTCCGGGAGGGAGCCCCCGCCGTCGGCCGGCCGCTGCGCGAGCTGCTGCTTCCCATCGAGACCGGCATGTGGCTCATCGCCGTGCGGCGCGGCGACCAGTGGGAGTTCGATCCCGGCCCCGACAGCGTGGTCACCGAGGGCGACGTCCTCGTGTTCCAGGGCCCGGAGGAGGGCGTGAACCTCCTCCGCGAGGTCGCCGGGGCACCGGCGCTCCCGCCCGGGCCCGAGTCGGACAGTCCCCCGCTCACCGAGCTCGATCGCGCGGTGGACATCCTCGTGGAGATGAAGAACTCCGCGGAGGTCGCCGTGGGGCTCGCGTACTCCTCGCTGCTGTTCAACGACCCCGCGCTGGCCGCCGAGGTCGCCACCCTCGAGGGGCGCTCCGACGTGCTGCACGATGAGCTGGAGTCCTGGGTGCTGAAGGCGGCACCCGAGGCTCGCCGGCCCGACGAGCTCCGAGGCCTCCTGCGGCTCGCCTACGCGAGCGAGACGATCTTCGACGCCGCGCGAGACATGACATGGCTCGTCGAACAGGGCGAGGAGCTCCATCCGGTTGTGGCGATGGCCCTCGAAGAGAGCGAGGAGGTCGCCGCCGAGACCGTCGTGGAGGACGGATCGCACGCCGCGGGGCGAACCCTCAAGGACCTCCAACTCGAGACGGAGACGGGGATGTTCGTGCTCGCGGTGCAGCGCGGGCGGCGGTGGGTCTACCGGCCGAGGCCGCGCTTCGAGCTGCACCCCGGGGACCGGGTGATCTCGATCGGGCCGGAGGACGGCGCCGAGGAGCTGGCTCGCGTGTGCGCCGCGCCCGAACCGGCATCCGCACCGGCCACGCAGTAGCGCTCAGCCGACGGTCGTCTCGAGGTTGCGGACCGCGGCCGGGAGCGAGAAGTGCATCTGCTCCTCCCGGATGCGGAGCTCCTCCACTTCCGAGGCGCCGCGCTCGCGCAGGAACGCGACCATGCGATCGACGAGCCACTCCGGGGCCGACGCGCCGGAGGTGAGTCCGACGACGTCGGCCTCCGCGAGCCATTCGTCGCGGACCTCGGACTCATCGTCCACGAGGTGGGCGGGCGTGCCCTGCTCACGCGCCACCTCCGCCAGACGCTTCGAGTTCGAGGAGTTGTCCGAGCCGATCACCAGCACGACGTCCGAGAGCCGAGCGAGCTCCTTGACCGCGTCCTGGCGGTTCTGCGTGGCGTAGCAGATGTCCTCTTTCGGCGGGCCCTCGATCGCAGGGAACCGACGACGGAGGATGTCGATGATCTCGTTCGTCTCGTCTACCGAGAGCGTGGTCTGTGTGAGGTAGGCCAGGTTCGCCGGGTCGGGGATGTCGACCCGCTCCGCCTCCTCCGGGCTCCCGACGAGGACCGTGTTGAGTGGCGCCTCCCCGCTGGTGCCGACCACCTCCTCGTGGCCCTCGTGCCCGATCAGCAGGATGGTCCGGCCCTCCCGAGCGAAGCGCCGGGCCTCGAGGTGGACCTTCGTGACCAGCGGGCAGGTCGCGTCGATCACCGAGAGAGAGCGAGCGGCAGCGTTGGCGTGCACCGAGGGCGCCACGCCGTGCGCCGACAGGACCACCGTGGCCCCCGACGGGACCTCGTCCTCCTCCTCGACGAACACGGCCCCCTTGGACTCCAGCGCCCGCACCACGTGCAGGTTGTGCACGATCTGCTTGCGCACGTAGATCGGCGGCCCCTCTGCCGCCAGCAGCCGCTCGACCGTCTCAACGGCCCGATCGACCCCCGCGCAGTACCCGCGTGGCCACGCCAGCAACACCTTCCGAGGCATACCCCAATGGTATCGGGCATGGTGCCCCTGGCTCGGGGCCGGCGGCGCTCGCTCCGCGGTCCCACACTCGGTGACCGACGGTCATTCAGGGTGACCTGCGGGTTTGTCGATTGTCATATGTATCGGTAGGGTTCCGGACTTCTCCGGACCCATCGTCCGATCCCTTCCTGACTGTGGAGTGCTCGCTCTCGCGCGCCCAGGCGCGGGCGGTGGCCCGGAGAGAGGCACGAAACCAGGTCATGTCGTCTGATCCGAGGAGGTGGCTCACCACCCACGACCTACCGCGGCCATACCGGGGGCCGAGAACCCCGAGCACACCGCGGGGCGGAAAAGGGTGAAAATGCTCATGGTTCATACGTATACGAGTACACGTCGCCGCGTCATCACGGCGACGATCCTCAGCGCGCTCCTGGCACTCGGCGGCGCGACGGCCGCGGGAGCGCATCCCCACGTCGCGAGATGGTGGCAATTCGACAAGTCCACGTGGCACCGGACCTGGCGAGCCGACCCCGCCCTGTTCCGGGCCCACATGCGCTGGCATCGACAGCACGCCTCCGCGGTCGAGATCTCCCATCAGCGAGAGCACCACCAGCTCGCCGAGGAGCACCTGCGCATGCATCTCCACCCCGTCATCTCCTCGCAGACGGGCGAGGCGAGCTGGTACCGCGGCGACGCCGGGGGCGGCCCGTGTGGCAAGCCGCTGCACGGCCTCTACGCGGCGAGCCGTACCCTGCCGTGCGGCGCGCTGGTCTCGGTGCGTGCGAACGGCCGGTACGTCCTGGTCCGCATCCTGGACCGCGGGCCGTTCGGCTCGAGCAGCCGCATCCTGGACCTCTCGCCGAAGGCCTTCAGCTGGCTGGCGCCCCTCGGCGCCGGAGTGATCGACGTCCGGGCGGTGCGGCTGCGCCGGTGATCGAGCGTCAGGAGCGCACGGGCCCGCCGGCCGGCGGAACCCCCAGGATCGCGTCGCGCACGCCCTTCACCGAGGGCACGTTCACGTCGGCGTCGGGGACGGCCGTGCGGCCGACGGCGATGATCCGCAGGGACGGGTAGCGCGACCGCGCCTCCTTCACGAGGCCCGCGAACGCTCCCCAGGTGATCAGCACGTGGGGCTTGCGCTCGTCGAGCTGGTCGAGCGCGTCGTCGACGGTCGTGGCGCCGGGGGTGAGCTCCCACTCGCGCGCCACCGCCGCCTTCTTCAAGGCCTGCAGCGACGGCCGGCCCGAGGCGACGCACAGCACGGTCAGGGCGCGACACATCGGTTACAGCCAGTCCCGCTTCTTGAACACGCGGTACAGCGTGAACATCGAGGCCGCCATCAGCAGGAGCGCGTAGAGATAGCCGTACTTCCAGTGCAGCTCCGGCATGTGTTCGAAGTTCATCCCGTAGATCCCCGCGATCAGTGTCGGGACGAGCACGATGCCCGCCCAGGACGTGAGCTGTTTCATCACCACGTTCAGACGGTTCGAAACCTGCGAGAGCTGGGCCTCGAGCGCGGCGGTGAGGAGCTCCCGGACGTTGTCCGCGAACTCCAGGGTGCGGATGACGTGGTCCGCGACGTCGCGGTAGTAGGGCCCCAGGGCGTTGGAGACGAACTGCGGCTGCTCCTGCACGAGATCGAGGACCTCCCTGAGGGGGAGGACCAGTCGCCGGAACTCCACGACCCTGCGCTTCAACCGGAAGATGTCCTCCTGGACGCTCTGGTCCGGCTCGTCCGCGAACACGCGATCCTCGATCTCGTCGGAGAGGTCCTCGAGCCGCTCGACCACCTCGAAGTACCCGTCCACCACCTCATCGAGCAGGGCGTACAGGAGGAAGCCGCCGCCCTCGCTCGTCAGCTCCGGCTGACGATCCCAGCGTCTGAGCACCTCCGCGAGGTCGAAGACCGGCGGGTACCGCAGCGTGATCAGGAATCGGTGACCGGCGAAGGCGTGGATCTCGCTGTCGCCGAGTTCGTCCTTCTCGTCCATGGACACCGCGTGCAGCACGAGGAAGAAGTAGCCCTCGTACACCTCCACCTTCGGACGCTGGCCGCGATGCATCGTGTCCTCGATGGCGAGGGGATGGAGGCCGAATTCCTCCTGGAGCATGGCGAGGTCCTGCTCTGAGGGATCGGCGACGTCGAGCCAGACGCGCGAGCCGTGTTCCTCGATGAGGTCGCTGACGCGGGCGGGATCGAACGCCTCTTCCTCGAGGGTGCCCTCGCGATAGAGACGACAGGTGATCACGACGGCGCTGAGACTAGCGCAGGGACCGCGTAGGCTTCGCGATCGTGGACCTCGTCGCGCCGCTCGTCCGGCTCATCATCGCCCTCGACGAGCTCCTGGAGCATGCGGACCGGGAGCCATGGGGAGCTGTCGTCACCGACTCCCGGCTCCCGTCGATCTACGACGCGAACTACGCCCGTGTGGACGGCCACGTCGACGTGACCCTCCGCGAGGTCGAGACGTCGCTCCTCCCGGCCCTGAAGCGCTCGGGTGCGAGGACGGTCCACGTCGTCACGTTCGATCCCCCAGCGACCCCGGCCCTCGTCGCCGACCTCGAGCGCGAGGCGGCCGAGGTCACGATCGACTCCATGATGCGGGTCGGCACGTTGCGTCGCCCGTCGTCCTCGCACGACGTGCGCGAGGCGCCGCACGGTCCCGGCCTGTGGGCGAGCCTGCGGGTCACCCTCCCGGAGTTCGACCTGAAGGACGAGCGGGTCATCGAAGAGCTCATCTGGTGGCAGCGGGAGGTCCTGGCGCCGGCGGGCAAGCGATGGTTCACGGTGGAGCTCGAGGACGGCACGGCCGGGATCGGCTCCCTCTTCGTGCACGAAGACGCCGCATACGTGGACGATGTCGTCACGATGCCCTGGGCCCGGCGCCGCGGGGTGGCGAGCGCCATCGTGGCCCACATGGTGGCGGTGGCCGGGGAGGAGGGGGTCGAGCACGTGTACCTCCTGGCCGACGAGCCGGGGCCGATCGCCATCTACGAGCGGCTGGGGTTCGAGGCGATCGGCGAGGTGATCGGGGGGCTCAGGCCCCTGCGCTGAGGGAGGCCTGACACCCGGTTTATCCTGGTGTCGTACCGGGCCAAGGGGGGGCCATCATGCGAGTCAGGCGTATCCGTCAGCACATCCAGGAATTCTTCCGGCGCGACTGGCTGGAGGGGTCGCTCGCGGCCTTCGGGGTGATCGTCTTCGCCGTCGGCGTCTTCTGCACATTCGTGGTGATCTACCTGATCGTGAGCTTCAACGACGACAGGTTCTTCTCGCAGGCAGGCCCGACCTTCCGGAAAGGCGTCACCATCATCGGGATGCTGCTGTTCGGGTGCATCGCGGGGGTGTCGCTGATCGGGAGCTGGGGGCTCGTGGGCAAGCGCATCGCGCGGGCGGTCACCGGCCGCCGCCATCGCGACTGAGGTCCTCACCGGAGCAGCGAGCCCAGGTCCCGCGTACAGGAGCAGCTCGAATGCCTGAGCGGCTGTAGGCCCCAGGCGAGTTCGATGGTGCGCAGCGTCGAGTAGTGATCGAGCCCCACCGAGCGATGGACGCTCTTCCGGGCGCCGGGACCGGCGACGATCGTGACGATGTGACCGCCCGAAGCCAGTCGGCAACATCCGTCCGCGGTCGTGCCCTCGTCCCACGTGAGCACCAGCACGCCGTCCGACCCGAGATGCTCGAGCAGCTCGGGAACGTGATGCTTCAGGAAGAGGTCCGCCGTCCCCAGGGCGCAGTCGTGACCGTCGTGGCAGAGGTCCGGACTGAGCCAGACGAACCGCGGAAGCGAGCCGCGATCGATGTCGGTGCGGAGCTGTTTGAACGGCACGACACGGTGGCACCGCCTGCGGTTGGAACGGATGTCGTCGAAGTACATGAACGGATCGTGGCGCTTCGCGTACCGGCCCGACTCAGCCCCGCGGTAACAGGGAGACGGCATCCCCTGCATGTACGCCTTCCACGACAGGTGGTGTCCCTCGAGCTGGTCGACGAGGTTGCCGGCGTGGACCGAACAGTCGGTGCAGTCGTCCTGGATCCCGAACGTCGAGCCCCCGATCAGCGCGAGGTAGTTCGGGAGCGACGGATGGCTGATGCCGTAGAAGCGCGTGGCGAGCGCGAAGCGGTGCGCCAGCCGGTTCACGTACGGGGCCTCGGAGCTGCCGATCACGTCGCCGTACTCGTGGTTCTCCATGACGATCACGACGACGCGGTCGAAGTTGGGCAGCGATGATGCTCGGCCCGGCGCTGTCGATGCGTGCGCTCCGGCCCCCTCCGGCATGCCGGCGAGCAGGAACAGCAGGGCGAGAGTTGCGGCGCGGGCTCGCAGGGCTCAGGCTCTGGACAGCGCCCTGGAGATGACGACCCGCTGGATCTCGGAGGTCCCCTCGAAGATCGTGTAGATCTTCGCGTCGCGGTACCACTTCTCCACCGGGAAGTCCTTGATGAACACGTAGCCGCCGAGGACCTGGATGGCCTGCTCGGTGACCCACACGGCGGTCTCGCCGGCCTTGAGCTTCGACATCGAGCCCTCCGCGCGCTCGAACGGGATGTTGTTGCGTCCCATCCACGCGGCGCGCCACGTGAGGAGCCTGGCGGCGTCGATCTCCATGCCCATGTCGGCGAGCTTGAACGCGATGCCCTCCTGCTCGACGATCGGCCGTCCGAACTGCACGCGGTCCTTGGCGTAGTCGCGGGCGAACTCGAACGCGGCGCGCGCGATGCCGATGGCCTGCGCGGCCACCGATGGCCGCGTCATCTCGAAGGTCTTCAGAGCATGCGATGCGCCCTTGCCGTCCTCGGACCGGGCCTTGCCGAGCTTGCTCTCGAGCTTCTCCGGCCCGCCCAGGACGTTCTCGAGCGGGATGCGGCAGTCCTGGAGGAGGACCTCCGCGGTGTGCGAGGCGCGGATGCCGAGCTTCCTCTCCTTCTTCCCCTGGCGGATGCCCGGGGTGTCCGGCCCCACGATGAATGCGGCCTGGCCCTTGTGGCCGAGCTCCGGATCGACGGTGGCGACCACGATGTGGACGTCGGCGATGCCCCCGTTCGTGGCGAAGATCTTCTGCCCATTCAGGACCCACGAATCGCCGTCGCGCGTGGCGCGGGTCCGAAGTGCGGAGACGTCGGAGCCGGCGTTCGGCTCCGTGACGCAGAACGACCCGAGCTTCGGATCGTCGGGCGTGCCGAACATCTGCGGGGCCCACTGGAAGAGCTGCTCGGGCGTGCCCGAGTAGGCCAGCGCCGAAAGCGGCAGGCCGGTTCCGATGATGGACAGGCCGATGCCGGCGCATCCCCAACACAGCTCCTCGAGCACGATGGGTAGGAGGATGCCGCTCGGGTCGTTGGCGACGCTCTCGGTGTAGAACTCGAGACCGTACAGCCCGACCTCGGCGGCCTTCTTCACCACCGGCCACGGGAAATCCTCCGTCTCGTCGTACTCCGGTGCGACGGGCCGGATCTCGTTCTCGGCGAACTCGTGCGCCCACTTGCTTGTGGTGATGTGATCCTCGGTGAGCTGGAACTCCACGTCCGCCTCCTCGCGCCACGGGCCCGACCGGCCCCACCAGAGCTTAAGCTACTTGTCAGTAGGTTACCGGTGGGTAGTATACCGCTCATGGCGGCGAGGCAAACGAGCACGAAGAGCGCGGCCGGCTCGGGCCGCCGCAGGATGCGCGGACCCGAGCGCAAGGCCCAGCTCCTCTCCGTGGCCCGCAAGGTCTTCGGGCGCAAGGGGTTCCACGGCGTGTCCATGGAGGACGTGGCCAGGGAGGCCGGGGTCACCAAGCCCATCCTCTACGACCACTTCACCTCCAAGGAGGCCCTGTACCTCGCGCTGCTCGACGCGGACTCCATCGCGCTCGAGAAGGGGATCCGCAAGGCTCTCGAGGCCCCCACCGGGAACCGCGAGCGCATCCGGGCGAGCTTCCAGGCCTACTTCGACTTCGTGGACGAGCACGCGGAGGGCTTCCGTCTCCTGATGCAGGAGACGGTGGGAGCCGACGACCCCTTCCGCAGCAATGTGGGACAGGTGCGCGACCACATCCAGAGGGAGGTGGCCGATCTCATCGTGCGCGAGTCGCAGGGGCGGCTCGATCGCGAGGAAGCCGACGTCGTCGCGCTCGGGCTCGTGGGGATGGTCGAAACGGCCGCGCGCCGCGACCCCGGCGGTCCGAAGGAGCGACGGCGGCGAACGGTCGACACGCTCGTGAAGCTCGCGTGGCGCGGCATCACGGCCCTCACGCTCTGACCGGATGAGCCCTCCCAGCAGCGTCACGCTTCCCGAGACCAAGCCGCGCCTCCGGGGGCGCCTGCACCAGATCGCGTTCTATCTGTCGATCCCGCAAGGGGTGGCCGCGGTGGCGGCCGCCGCGGGCGCCGCATCCCGAGTTGCCGCCGGCGTCTACGCGACCTCGCTTGCGGGCCTGTTCGGCGCGAGCTCCCTCTACCACCGGATGAAGTGGTCCCCGAGGGCCCTGGGGCGGATGCGCCGCCTGGATCACGCGATGATCTTCGTGCTGATCGCCGGCACCTACACCCCCTTCGCGCTGCTCGTGCTGCACGGCGCGTGGTCGATCGCGTTTCTCGCGCTCGCGTGGGCGGGGGCGGTGGCCGGCATCACGATCAAGATCCTGTCGATCGACCGGCTCGCCACGCTCGGGGGCGCGATGTACATCATCCTCGGCTGGCTCATCATCATCGCGCTGCCGCAGATCATCCACGGGCTGTCGCCGGTGGCGCTCATGCTGTTCTTCGCCGGTGGCGTGCTCTACACGTCCGGCGCGGCGGTGCTGTGGCGGCGATGGCCCAACCCCAGCCCGAAGTGGTTCGGCTACCACGAGGTGTGGCACTCGATGGTGATCGTGGCCAGCATGTGCCACTACGCCGCGATCATGCTCCTGCTGACGTCCGAGTAGGCGTAAGGTCGCCGCAAGCTACGCAAGCCGGACCCTGGAGGTCTTCCGTGAGGTATCGAAGCATCCCCTTTCTCGGCGTCATCGCCGTGGTCGCTGCGGTCACCCCCGCAGTGTTCCCCGCCGGATCGAGCGTCCCGCAATCGCCCGCCGCCGATGGGTCGGCCTCGTCGTCCGTCACCTTCGGGGCGCCGAGCGTGGTCGACCCCGTCCACACCTTCGGCGAGCCCGACATCCGGGTGGCCCCGAACGGCTACGTCTACGACAGCGGCCCGTGGGGCACCGGTACCCAGCGCTCGCTGTGGGAGGAATCCAGGGACGGCGGCCGCACGTTCCACGTGCTGCACGAGGCGCCGATCTCGAGCCCCCAGGAATCCGACTCGCAGATCTCGGGTCCCGGGGGCGGCGACACCGAGATCTCGATCGATCACGACAACAACGTGTACTACGCCGACCTCGCCGCACTGGCCTCGCTGAAGGTCGCGAAGTGGAACCCCGTCACGCGGCACATGGACGTCGGGTTCTTCGGCAACGGCCAGCAGAACGTCAACGGGGTCGACCGCCAGTGGTTCGGGCTGTGGGATCCCCCCGTCGCACCCGCCGGCTACACCGGTCCGCTGCCCGTGAACTACCTCCTGTACACGGAGGCCCTCGTCGCCACCGACTGCGCCGGAGGCCCGACCGGCGAATGCGTGGCCGCCACGTACTCCACCGACGGGGTGAACTACGCGGCCCAGTCGGCCAGCACCGACATGAGCAGCGAGGCGCCGGTCGTGGTCGACCAGGACACGGGCACGGTCATCGAGGGGAGCTCGAGCAGCGGCGGCAACGAGATGGACGCCTTCATCTGGACCCGCGATCCGGCGAAACCCACCGATCCCGCGCTGACACACGTGCAGAAGGTGTTCATCGCCTCGCTGCCGCAGGGCGACAACGCGAATGCGCTGTTCCCCGTGACGGCCATCGATGGGGCGCGCAACGTGTACGTCGTGTGGGTCACGAGCAGCCCCCAGACCGCGGGCGCGGATCCCAGCGCCTGGCAGATCTTCTACTCCTACGCCACGGCTGCCAGCGGCTGGACGAAGTGGTCGGCGCCCGTGCAGCTCAGCAGCGGTCCGGCCGGACAGAACATCATGCCGTGGGCCGTGGCCGGCGCAGACGGGCGCCTGGCCGTCGTGTGGTACGGCACCAGCGACACCACGCACAGCCCGAGCGCCGACGACCTCCATCAGCCGTGGAACGTCTATCTCGCGAACGTCACCGGCGCCGCGAGCGCCGCGCCGCAGATCGAGCAGATCCAGGTGACGCGCCACCCGATGCACTACGGATCGATCTGCCTCTCCGGCGTGGGATGCGCGGCCCAGAACCCCCCCGGCAACCGGAACCTCGCCGACTTCTTCGAGGTGACCGCCGACCCGCGGGATGGGGCGATCGTCATCACCTATGACGACACGTCCAACAACCTGAAGCAGCACGACCCATCGGGGAGCCAGGCACCTCCCGAGCAGGTCGCCCACACCGGCGCCCCCGTCGTGATGGCGGTTCGGCAGAACGGCGGCGTGGGCCTGCTCGGCACGCCCGTCACGGGGCCGCCCGCCGTCGCCAGGGCCCAGGGCGACCCGCGGGGCGACGCGGCCTTCGACCCCGTGTACACCACGGTGAACATCGACGCGCTCGATCTGATCCGTCTGAAGGCGAAGCTGCTGAAGAAGCAGCTGCTGATCCGGCTCGACGCAGCGGCGCTCGACGATCTCCAGGACGCCTTCGACTCCACGGGCGCGGCCGCCATCGACTACGTCGTGCGATGGGTGGGTCCGGCCTCCGAGACCGTCTCCGGCGCGGACGGGTTGACGAACCCCCTCTACTACGGGGCGGTGGAGATCGTCCCAGGCGGGAAGCCGAGCTTCTTCACCGGCCTCGCCCGCTCCATCGAGCTCTGCTCTGTCTCGGGATGCTTCCCGCACATCCTCGAGTACCCGGCGCCGCCGTACGGCGGCACGGCCATCAAGGGCAGGCTCCGGGTCTTCGCGGGGGCCAAGCCGGACCGCTGGATCATCCGCGTTCCGCTCAAGCTCATCGGCAACCCGGCCGCCGGCCAGCTGCTCGAGGATTTCGGGGCCTACGTGTTCGCTCGGAACAAGCCGGCGAGCGAGCCGACCACGAACGCCGAGGGCCAGGGCGGGGTCACGCCGGTCATGGTGGACGGCGTGTGCTGCCGGGAGGTCAAGCTGAAGCGGTAGGACTAGCGGGCAGCCTTGGCGATCGTCCGCACGATGGCATCCTCCATCGGCTTCGACCGGCAGGAGCACATCCCCCGGTCGAGGATGGAGAACTCGGCCCACGCCTGGAGCTTCCCCACCCAGACAAAGCCCGAGAGGGCGGAGATGTCCTCGAGGGTGCCGGTCTTGGCGTGGACCTGCACCCCGTGGAGGCGGTCCTCGAGGGTCCCCTCACCCGGCGACGCGAGCACGTCGAGCAAGGTGTCGCCCCACTCGGCCCGCGCCGCGTACTCCAGGAGCTTCGTCACCCCGTCGGGGCTGACACGGTTCGCGTAGGACAGCCCGGACGAGTCGTACGCGCCGAGGTGGACGCCGTGACGGGCGGCGAAGCCACGGATGGCGCCGGCTCCCTTGGCGATCGTGCCGGGGACGCCGGCCACCGAGACGCCGAGGACCTTCCCCAGCACCTCGGCGAAGAAGTTGTCCGATGTCTGATCCATCTGCGTCATGAGCCCGGCCAGCGGAGGCGACTGGATGGCGGCGATCTGCCGCAGCGCACCCGGAGCGGAACCCGAGCCCGGGCTGCCGTGCACCCGAACGCCCCCGGCGCGGAGCCTCCGGGTGAGGGCCTCCGCCGCGAACCGCTCGGGGTCATGGGGGTTCCGGCCGTCGATGTGGTTCTCGCGAAACGTCAGCGCGGATGGCAACCCGAGCTCCTCCTTCGGGAACTCCGGCTTCCAGCCCCGGGCGAACCAGTCGTGCGCGAAGTACGAGGTGCTTCCCATCACCCGTCCGGTGATCCTGTGGACACCGGCGGCCACGATGGCTTTCGCGAGCTCCACGATGTCGCCCTTGCCGATGGATGGATCGCCGCGTCCGAGAATCCACAGGTTCCCGTGAACCACACCATGGCCGCCGAGCTTCGGCGCCGCCGCGATCGTCGGGATGCGGAGGGTTGGGTCCATCCGATCGAGCAGCGCCATCGAAAGCAGGAGCTTCTCGTTGGACGCCGGGATGAGCGGCACCTGCCCGGCGCGCTCGTAGAGCACCCGGCCGGCGGCGCGGATCGACACGCCCACGGTTCGTCCCGCGGTCAAGGCGTCGATCCGCTGCATCCAGGGTGCCCGCAGGACCTGGATCGACACCGTCCGGCTGGCCCCCGGGGCGTTGAGGTCGTCCTGCTTCGGCCAGAGCATCCGGAACCGGTGCGACCCGATACCGGTCCACGCGAAGCACCGGTCGTCCACGGCCCGGGAGCTCGCGTCGAGGGTGGCCGAGGAGACGGTCCGCCATCCGGCAGCGGATCGCTCCTGCACCCGGACGTCCTGGCCCTGCTTCACCGGCTGCACGACCGACGTGAGCCGGACGCAGTCCCCGGCGTGGATCCGAGCTCGTCCGGCCGTCAGGGAAACCTTGGCGAGCACCGTCCCCTTCGCCGCCGCGGAGTCGATCTCGTTGCAGGTGACCGAACCGAGCAGCCCGGCCTGGACCACCGCGCGGTAGGCAGCGTTCGTGGGCGCGGTGAACGTGAACGTGAACGTGCCGTCGTCGCCGGATGTGGTGGAGTCGATGTCCTCCCACACCGTCGCGCCGGTCTCCCTGCGCTCCAGGGCCACCGCGCGGCCCGCGGCGCACGGCTGGTCCGCCGCCACCAGCCCCGACGCCCGCTGCGACTCCCCCCACGTGACGCGAGGGGGTGTCAGCTGGAGGGAGGCCGACTCCGCCTGGGCCACCGCCGAAACCAGGAACGGCGACAGCAGAGCGAGGACGAGGGCGATCGTGTAGGCGGTGCGACGCACGGTGCGGGAACGCTACCCGCCGTGTCCGATTCGCGCCACAGGTGCCTCGTTCCGGACGGCGTCAGGGGCAACCGTTGGCCCCGGAGCACCCGAGATCATCCTGGCTGTCGTAGTCGATGGCTTCGTCCTTCTCCGGATCGTGGGGCTCGCCGCCGTCGAACTGGTCCTTGCCCTCGCCGCCCGTCATCTGGTCGTTGCCGTCGTCACCGTTCAGGAGATCGTTGCCGTCGCCGCCGTCAAGCAGGTCGTCGCCATCGCCGGCCAGGAGAGTGTCGTCGCCGAGGTCGCCGTACAGGCGGTCCGGGAAACCCATCGCGTCGATCGTGTCGTCGCCGCCGGACCCGTGGAGGACATCGGTGCCGAGCGTGCCCTTGATGATGTCGTCGTTGATCGATCCCTCGGCGTCCTCGATGCCGACGAGCGTGGTCTCGACCTCATCGCCGGTCACCTTCGCCATCGTGAGATCGATCGTGACGGCGTGGCTGGACCGTTCGGGCCAGGAGTACGACACGGTGTCCTCGCCGTCGCCCCCGTCCATGCGGTCCCCCAGCCCGCCGACGGGATACAGGAGGTCGTTGCCCGGCCCCCCCTCGAGCACCTCGTTCCCAGCGGTGTCGCCGACCAGCGTGTCGTTCGCCGATCCGCCGATGACGTGCAGGACGTCCTCGTTGACCTCGTCCCCCTCACCCGCCTGGCCGTCGTCGGCGGCAGGGTCGTAGAGCTTCACGGTGACGGGTTCGAAGCGCTCGCTGTAATCGACCGTCTCGGCCTCGTAGTAGTCGGCGCCGTAATCCGCCAGGATGACGTCGACGCCCTCTTCGCCCGACACGAGCTTGTCGTTGCCTGCGCCATCGTCGAGGAAGTCGTCCCCTCTACCGCCCAGGACCTCGTCGTTCCCGAACACGGGAGCCTGTGTGGCGAGGTCGCCGTACAGGTGGTCGTTGCCGTCGCCCCCCGTCACCTTGTCGTCTCCGTCCTCGCCGAAGACGTCGTCCGCATCCTTGCCGCCGTCCGCCCCGTCGTTGCCGGGGCCGCCGTGGATCACGTCGTGCCCCGCCCCGCCGAACAGGCCACCCTCGATGGTGTGGCCGTCCGGCTGGATGGCCCCGTCGTGACCCGGGCCACCGTAGATGGTGTCGTCGCCGCCCTGCCCGTCGACGAGGTCGTTGCCGAAACGTTCGTCGTCCTGGGCGGCAGATCGGTCTCCGTACAGCTCGTCGTTCCCACTGCCGCCGTGGATCGCGTCGTCGCCTCCCTCGCCGCGGATCTCGTCGTCTCCGGTCTCGCCGAACAGCTGGTCGTTCCCCTCTCCTCCGAAGAGGTGATCCTTCTCGTCCTTCGGTTCGTCCCCGCCGATGCCGTCACCGCCGTAGAGACGGTCGTTGCCATCCACGCCCGACAGCCGGTCGCTTCCATCCCCACCGATCAGCAGGTCGTCGTACTCGTCTCCGCCCGCCACGTCCTCGTGTTCGCCCTTGGTCCCTGACAGGGAATCGTTCCCCTCTCCGCCACGGAGCACATCGCGGCCCTCGCCGAGCTTGCGGACCTCGTCGGTGTCGCAATCGACGCCACCCTGGGAGTCGCACCCGCCGATCAGGGTGTCGCCACCGTCTCCGCCGCTCAGGTGATCGTCTCCGATGGCGCCGACCAACGAGTCGCCACCCTCGCCGCCGAAGAGTGCGTCGTCACCGGAGCCACCCCGCACGTCGTCGCCCCCCGGACCCCCGTCGAGCAACCGATCATCTCCGGCTTCGCCGAAGAGCCGATCAGGCCCGGAACCGCCGAACAGCTCATCCTCCCCCGTGCGGTAATGCGTGACGCCGCCCTCGTCTCCCCAGATCCAGTCCTCGCCCTCGTCCCCCGAGATGAGGTCGTCGCCCTTGCCGCCGATGAGCTTCTCGACCCTGTTTCCGGTGGCATCCCCCGGGCCGCCGCAGATCACGTCGTTCCCTCCGCCGCCCTTGATGATGTCGACGCCGCCGAGGCCGACGATGACGTCCGCGGACGGTGTGCCCGCGATACCGTCCCCGCGCTCGGTCCCGATGATCGTGGCTCGGTGACCCAGACACATCGGGCCGTCGGCCGAGGCGGGGATCGCCGCGGCCCAGAGCAGGAACAGGATCAACACCGACAGCAGTCCGAGGGTCGGACGCTTCATGACTCCCCTCCGATGACTACAGGTTGCCGCGCTCCGCCTGCTCCCGCTCGATGGCCACGAACAGCTCCTTGAAGTTGCCGAGCCCGAAGCCCTTCGATCCGTGCCGCTCTATGACCTCGTAGAACACCGTCGGGCGGTCCTGGACGATCTTCGTGAACAGCTGCAGGAGATACCCCTCGTCGTCACGATCCACCAGGACGCCGAGGCGCTCGATCTCGCTCACGTCCTCGTCGATCTCCCCGACCCGCCCCCACAGGTCCTCGTAGTACGTCTGCGGCACGCGGATGAAGCGCACGCCGCGGGCCCGCAACGCCGAGACGGTGGCCACGATGTCGTCGGTAGCCATGGCGATGTGCTGTACGCCGGGCGCGCGATAGAAGTCGAGGTACTCCTCGATCTGTGACTTCTTCTTGCCGGGTGCCGGTTCGTTGATGGGGAACTTCACGCGGCCGACCCCGTCCCACATCACCTTCGACATCAGCGCGGTGTACTCGGTCGAGATCTGGTCGTCGCGGAAGTGCACCAGCTGCCCGAAGCCGAGGATGTTCGCGTAGAACTCGACGAGCTCGTTCATCTTCCCGAGCTCCGTGTTCGCCACGATGTGGTCGACGGCGGTGATGCCGACCGGCGGCCCGTCGTCGGGGAAGGACTCCTCCTCGCGATAGCCGGGCAGGAACACCCCGGAGTAGTTCTCGCGCTCGATGAAGGAGTGGATCGTGTCGCCGTACGCCTTGATCGACGCCTGCACGACCTTGCCGTGGTCGTCCTCCGTGATGGTCGGCTCGAACGCGCTCTCGGCACCGCGCTTCGTGGCCTCCTCCCAGGCATGGGTGGCGTCCGGGACGCGCAGCGCCACGTCGCGAACGCCGTCACCGTGCTCGAAGGCGTGCTGCGCAATGGCGGAGTCGGGCGACATGGCGCCCGTGAAGACGTAGCGGGCCTCGCCCTGCTCGCACACCCAGGACGCCCGGTCGCGAACACCGGTCTCCGGGCCGGCGTAAGCCGTGACCCGGAATCCGAAGGCCTTCGAGTAGAAGAACGCCGCCTGTCGTGCATTGCCCACGTAGTACTCGACGTGGTCGATCCCCTGGATCGGCATGAAGTCCTGCTCGTCGGCCATCCTCTGAACCCCCGGCTCGTTCGTCGGACCGGAGTGTACCGCCCGCGCTTCCTCGATCGAGGGGTCCGCTCGCATCAGCGAGCTACCCCCTCGAGCTCCCCGGCCAGGCAGCGAAGACGGTGCCATGACCCTGCTCGGCGGCGAGGCGCATCCCCTCTCGGACCCGCTCGGCGAGTGTGCCGCTCTCGAGGTCGCGGCGGAGCGCGGCGAGGCCCACCGCCCTGGCTTCCGCGGGCAACCGCTGGAAGAACGACGTGTTCCTCATGAGCTCAGCGTCGGCAAGCGCTGCGGGATCAACGTGCAACGCGTGGAGCGTCGCATCCGAGGTGTCCGAGTACACGAAGATCGCCCGCTCCACTCGCGAGAACCCCGCCTCGCGCAGCCAGGTCTCGGTGACGCCGGCGGGCTCGTGCATGCCGGGCGGCGGCCCGGAGCCGGGGAAGTACTCGAACGCGAAGGCGGGGATGAGGTTCTCCTGCGTGAAGACCTGCAGCACGTACGGGCCGTCGCGCATCACGCGCCTCGCCTCGCGCATCGCGGCCCGGTGGTCGTCGAACTGGTGCATCGCGCTGATGCACATCACGGCGTCGACGGTGCCCTCCGCGAAGGGCAGCCGCTCCGCGTTCCCCAGGATCTGGCGGCCGGCGCCGATCTTCGGGACCGATCTGGCCAGCATCGCGGGCTCCCGATCCACGATCGCGACCCGAAGGCCGAGGCCGGCGATCGCCTGAGCGTAGTTCCCCGTCCCGCCGGCCACGTCGATGACGCTTCGGCCCGACCCCTCCCCCAGGAACCCACCGACCAGCCGAACGACCTCCCGGTTGGCGGAGCGCGTCTCGTCGTAGGTCGGCGCTTGCTCCGGGTAGTTGGCATCGCCCATCATTCGCTGAGTCTGCCATGGTCATCTTCGCCACCCTTGCCGCGACCGCAGGACCGTTCCATCTCGACGGCGCGTTCCTGACGCGGATCCTGCTCGCCACCGCGATCGGCTACGGGGTGGGTTGGGAGCGGGAGCTGCGGGGGTCGATCGCCGGGGACCGGACCTTCGCCCTCGTGGCCCTGGGGGCCGCCGCGGTTACCGCGGTGGGCGTCCTCGACTTTCCCGCCTCCGCCGAGAAGGTGATCGCCGGCGTGGTCACCGGTCTCGGATTCCTCGGCGCCGGCGTCATCTTCCGCGGTCAAGCCGGAGAGCCGCAGGGGCTCACGACCGCGGCCTCGATGTGGAGCACGGCGGGGGCGGCCATCCTCATCGGAGCCGGCCAGTACTTCACCGGGTTCATCGCCGCGGTGGTGATCGTGTTCGTCCTCGAGATCGGGCATCTGCCCGTCCTGCGCAGGCTCGACGACCGGATGCGCGAGTGGCGCGAACGGCACGGAACCGGACAGGGGGGCTGACGGACATGGGCGGGGCCTTCGGGCGTGTGCTACGAATGCGCCGCAAGCCGGGTCGGAGAGAGACGACGAGAGAAGGGGTTCCGTGAAGCTGAGGATCGCGCAGCGATCCGGTGAGTTCTTCGACATGTTCGTGGAGTCGGCGCGCAACCTGCGCTCCGGCGCCGAGCTGCTGAAGGACCTCCTGGACGACTTCCAGGACGTCGAGTCGAAGGCCCAGCGGGTCAAGGAACGCGAGCACGAGGGCGACGAGATCACCCACGGCATCATCCGCCGGCTGAACACCACGTTCATCACGCCGATGGACCGTGAGGACATCTACGAGCTGGCCTCCGCGCTCGACGACGTGATGGACTCGATCGAGGCCGTCGCGGACCTGTTCGTGCTGCACCGCATCGAGGAGCCGATCCCGGAGATGAAGGCCCAGGTCGACGTGATCCTCCAGGCGGCCGGCCACGCCGAGCAGGCGCTGGTCCTCCTGCCGAAGATGTCGCGCGAGCGCCTCGAGCCGCACTGGCTCGAGATCAACCGCCTCGAGGACGAGGGCGACAAGATCTACCGCAAGGCCGTCGCGGACCTGTTCTCGGGCGACTACAAGGCCATGGACGTCCTGAAATGGAAGGAGGTCGTCGAGAACCTCGAGCAGGCCGTCGACGGCCTCCAGAAACTGTCGAACATCATCGAGGCCGCGGTTTTGAAACACGCGTAGCACGCCCCAAGCTCGGGGTGGGGGTTGGGGAGGGGTGGCCCCTCCCCAATAGAATCAGATGCCGGCGCTTCGCTCGCCTCGGCCTCGGCCGGCGAGGACTTCGATCCACATCATCAGGGCCCAGAAGGCCGCGAGGCCGGTGGTGAAGTAGTTCACCCAGCGGAACTCGGCGGGGGTGGCGGGGGTGAGGAGGGCGCAGATCACCGCCGTGAGGGCGAAGAAGGTCGGGCGGCGGCCGGTTCTCATGACACGGCCTTCACGATCTGCTCCGTCGCCCACGAGATGGCGAACGCCGCGGGGATCGTGAGGATCCAGGCCCACACCACGCGCCCCGCGACACCCCAGCGCACCGCCGAGAGCCGTTGCGTCGAGCCCACCCCGACGATGGCTCCGGTGATCGTGTGCGTCGTCGAGACCGGGATGCCGGCGTGGGCGGTGAAGAAGAGCGTGACCGCCGCCGCCGACTCCGCGCTCATCCCCGAGACCGGCTGGAGCTTCGTGATGCGCGATCCCATCGTGTGCACGATGCGCCATCCCCCGAAGGCCGTGCCGAGGGCGATGGCGACGAGCGCCGACAGCTTCACCCAGAGTGGGACGCCCGCGTCGGGGCCCACGCGATGTGCCGCGATCAGCAGGGCCAGGATGACGCCCATCGTCTTCTGGGCGTCGTTGGTCCCGTGTCCCAGGCTGAACGCCGCGGCCGAGACGAGCTGCATCCGGCGGAATCCCCGGTTGAGCTTCTCCACCTTCCGGTACCGATGGAACGCCCACAGCACCGCGGACATGATGGTGATGCCGAGGAGCAGCCCGATCACGGGGGACAGCACGATGAACACCGCGATCTTGCGGAAGCCCTCCTCGATCAGAGAGTGCCAGCCGGCCGTGGCCACGGCGGCCCCGGCCATCCCGCCGACGAGCGCGTGCGAGGAGCTCGTGGGCAGCCCGAAGTACCACGTGATGATGTCCCAGAGGATCGCCCCGACCAGCGCGGAGAACACCACCCCGACCGAGATCACGTTCTGGTCGACGACGTCCTTGGCGATCGTCGCGGCAACGTTCGTCCCGAGCAGGAGCGCGGCGAAGTTCCAGAAGGCGGCCCAGATCACCGCCAGCCGGGGCGACAGGACTCGCGTGGACACGACGGTGGCGATCGAGTTCGCCGCGTCGTGGAACCCATTGAAGAAATCGAACGTGAGCGCGACCAGGACGACCAGGACGAGCGGGAGGAGGGGAGTCTCAGGCATGTTTGAGCGCGATCGACTCGATCGTGTTCGAGATGTCCTCACACGTGTCGATGGCCCGCTCCATCTCGTCCACGATGTCCTTCCACTTCAGGACGTCCATCGCCTTGAACTCGCCGGAGTACAGGCGCGCCACCGTCTTTCGGTACACGCGGTCGCCCTCGTTCTCGAGCCGGTTGATCTCGACGAGGTGCCGGTCGGCGTCGTGGAGCGTGCGGAGCTTGCGGACGGCCTCGAGCATCACCGCCGTGATCCTCACCAGGACGTCGGCCTGCTGACGGAGCTCGGGGATGGCCGTCTCGATCCGGTGGAGCACCAGCAGGTCGGCGGCGGCCTCCATGCTGTCGAGAACGTCGTCGAGCTTCGAGGCGAGGGTGTAGATGTCCTCGCGGTCGAAGGGCGTCACGAACGTCGTGTTCAGCGTGGCCATCACCTTGTGCGTGACCTCGTCGCCCTCGCTCTCGAGGCCCTTGACCCGCTTCGCCGCCGCCTCGCGGTCCTCGAAGTGCTCGGTCAGTTCACTGAGGGACACGGCGCCGTCGACGACGAGCTGGGCGGACGACTCGAACAGGTCGAAGAAGGACTGCTCTCTCGGGATCACCTGGAATCTCACGTTGCTCCCTTCGCGGCGCGCGGGACGCTACCGGGGCCCATAGGACGTGTCCAACGGCTCAGTCGAGGAATCGGTAGCCGAGTCCTCGAACCGTGACCAGATGCACGGGGTGCCGCGGATCCTTCTCGATCTTCTGGCGGAGCCGCTTGACGTGCACGTCGAGGGTCCGGGTGTCGCCGAAGTAGTCGGAACCCCGCACCTCGTCGATCAGGGTCGGCCTGTCGATCGCGAAGCACGGGCGTGACCGCTCGCTGGAGCGATCCCTTCTGGATCCATCGACCGGCGTCAGGCCCAGGCGGGGACCTGCAGCTCCTTGAGGAGCTTGGAGAGTGCCTTCGCCACCTGGACCGCGATGTCCTCCACCTCGTCCTGGGACTTGCCGGCGACGTCGGGCAGTTCCCAGTCCTCGGTGGGCTTGCCGGTGACGGGGCACTCGTCACCGCAGCCCATCGTGACGACGCGATCCGCCCAGTCGGTCAGCTCCTGCGAGAGGGGCTTGGTCTTCGCGCCGGTGGCGTCCACGCCGCGCAGCCGGAGCGCCTCGATCACCTCGGGGTAGACCGACGAACGCGGCGTGCTCCCGGCGGATCGCGCCTCGTGCAGCCCGCGTGCCGATGCGTTGAACAGGTGCTCGGCGAGCTGGCTCCGGCCGGCATTCTCCCGGCACACGAAGAGGACGTTCACGACGTCATGGTCTCACGGTCCGGGGCGGGGACGAGCCCCGCCCCACGTTCGTCAAACGTTTGCCAGGCCGGCCTTGATGTTGTCCGCGGCCTGCTCCACCGTGATCCCCTCGGAATCGGCCGCCTTCTTCAGGTCCTCGTAGGTGATGTTGGCAGCGTTGCCGTGGTCCTCGTGCGGCTCGCCGCATCCACATGACAGGCACATGCGTGCTCCTTCCCCACGTCGACCCCCCGTCTATCCTTTCCCCGCCCATGGCCACTTTGCTCCTCCTGATCCGCCACGGACTCACCGACACCGCCGGAAAGCGCCTGTCCGGCCACGCCCGGGGGGTCGACCTGAACCAGCGTGGCCGGGAGCAGGCCGTGCGCCTGGTGGAGCGGCTCGCGCCCGTCCCGGTACTGGCCATCTACTCGAGCTCGCTTGAACGCTGCGTGCAGACCGCGGCGCCGCTGGCGGAGGCCAGGGGCCTCGAGATCCATCGGCTCGACTCCCTGCGCGACGTCGACTACGGCGGATGGACGAACCGCAACATCGCGCAGGTCCGCAAGACGAAGCTCTGGCTGAGGCTCATGGCGGCGCCGGCCGACGCCCGGTTCCCGGGGGGCGAGACCACGCGAGAGGTGCAGTCGCGGATCGTGGGCGAGGTGGCGTCGATCGTCGGCCGCCACCCCCGCGCGGCGATCGCCGTCTTCAGCCACGCCGACCCGATCAAGCTCGTGCTCGCGCACTACCTCGGCGTGCACCTCGATCTGTACCCGCGCATCGTGGTGAACCCGGCGTCCATCTCCGCCGTTGCGGCCGGCGACGGCGTCCCGCGGGTGCTGAAGGTCAACGACACCGGCGGGCTGGTGGACATCGCGCCGCCGCGGCCGCGGAAAGCAGGAAGATAGCCGGCATGGATCTCGATCCCATCGATCGCATCACGACCGACGCCGTCGGGCCCGTCGGCGAGCGCGAGTTCTACCTGCAGGCCCGCAAGGGCGAGGAGCTCGTCACCGTGGTCGTGGAGAAGCAGCAGGTGCAGCTGCTGTCGGCGTCGATCCTGGAGATCCTGGCGCGCGTCGGCAAGGAGACCGGCCAGGGGCCCGGAGAGGAGGAGATGGAGCTCGAGGAGCCCGTCGCTCCACGGTGGCGCGCCGGCCGGCTGTCGATCGGGTACCTGGACGATCGCGAGATGCTCCTGCTCGAGGTCGAGGAGCTCCTCGACGAGGACGAGGAGCCGGAGCGCGAGGGGGAACGCCTCCGCATCTGGGCGACGCCGGAGCAGATGCTGTCCCTCTCACGGCACGGCGCCGCCGTCTGCGCGCGTGGCCGCCCCACCTGCCAGTTCTGCGCCAACCCCATGGATCCGGAAGGGCACATCTGTCCCGCCATGAACGGGCACGGGCCGGCGGTGCCGTCGTCGTGACCGCGAGCTGATGGCCCGCGCCGTCGCACGCGACGAGGCGACCGAGCGGCTCCTCGCGGAAGGCGAGATGGAGGTCCTCGGCCTCATGCCCCGCGCGTCGAACTACACCTTCCTGGCTCGGGTCAGGCTCGGGGAGGACGAGGCCTACGCCGTGTACAAGCCCCGTGAGGGCGAGATGCCGCTGTGGGACTTCCCCGACGGAACGCTGTGCCAACGGGAGGTAGCCGCCTACGTCGTGGCCTCGGAACTCGGGTGGCCGAGCGTGCCCCCCACCGTCCTGCGCGAAGGGCCGGCCGGAACCGGATCGGTGCAGCGCTTCGTGGAGTTCGACCCGCACGAGCACTACTTCACGCTGCAGGAACGGCGGGCCGAGGACTTCCGGCGCATCGCCGCGTTCGATGCGATCGTGAACAACGCCGACCGCAAGTCGGGCCACTGCCTCCTCGGCGTGGACGGGCGCATCCACGTGATCGATCACGGCGTGTGCTTCAGCCCCGAGCCGAAGCTCCGCACCGTGATCTGGGAATTCGCCGGGGAAGGGGTGCCCGACGCGGTGCTCCGCGACGTCCGCGGTTTCGCCGAGGCGCTCGGCGGTAACGGTCCCGTCCGCGACCGATTGCTCGAGCTCCTCGAGGAAGAGGAGGTCGACGCGGTGCGCGAGCGGGTCGAGACACTCGTTCGAGCCGGCACCTTCCCGCACCCCGGAGCGGGCCGGCCGTACCCGTGGCCGGCGGTGTGATCTCACGGCGGCGGCCCGCATGACGTTCTCTCGTGTGATGAGGCTCCCGCCCTTCGAGACCTTCCTGGAGGAGAACCGCGTGCCCGTGTACCGGATGCTGCTCGCCGTGGTCGGCCCCCAGGCCGCCGACGACTGCTTCCAGGAGACGTTCGTGTCGGCGCTGCGCGCGTATCCCCGGCTGCCCGCCGACTCCAACCTCAGGGGATGGGCCCTGCGGATCGCGACGAACAAGGCCTTCGATCACCTGCGCTCCGTGAAGCGCTCGGCCATCCCGGTCGCCGACCTCCCGGAACGCCCCGAGGTCGCAGCGGCCGACGGCCAGCCGGAGCTGTGGCAGGCGGTCCGGTCGCTGCCGCCGCTGCAGCGAGCTGCCGTGGTGCATCGCTACGTGTTCGACATGACGTACGCGGAGGTCGGCGAGACGCTCGGGTGCTCCGAGGACGCCGCCCGGGCCAACGCCTACGAGGGCAGGAAGAAGCTGCGATCGATGATGGAGGCGTTGCAGGATGCGTGAGCTGCGGGTGGTCCGAACGCTCGACGTCGCCGACGCGGTGGCGGAGGCCTCCCGGCTGTTCCGCGAGCGCGCCGCCGCCGCGGGCCTGATCGACGTGGCCTACGCGGCCGTTGACTCACCGATCGGCGAGCTGCTCGTGGCGGCCACGAAACGGGGACTGGTCCGGGTGAGCTTCCCGACCGAGGCGCCCGACGACGTCGTCGAGGAACTGGCGGCGCTCCTCTCCCCGCGCGTGCTGGAGGCACCGGCCCGCCTCGACGAGATCCGCCGCGAGCTCGACGAGTACTTCGACGGAAGCCGGACACACTTCGAGGTGCCGGTGGACATGGCCCTGACCCGCGGCTTCACCCGCAAGGTGCTGCAGGCGACGGCCCGGATCCCGTTCGGCTCGGTGTCGACGTATCGCGACGTCGCCCGCAAGGCCGGCAACGAGCGCGCGTACCGCGCCGCCGGCAACGCGCTCGGCGCGAACCCCATCCCCATCGTCGTCCCGTGCCACCGGGTGCTGCACTCGGGCGGCGGGCTGGGCGGCTACGGCGGCGGCCTCGACGTGAAGCGCTACCTCCTGCAGCTCGAGCACGCGATCTGATGGACGAGGACGAGGCGCGCAGGCGCTTCGCGGCCGGGCGCGTGGCGAGGCTTGCCACGATCGACGCCCGTGGACGGCCGCATCTCGTCCCCGTCGTGTTCGTGGTCGACGGCGGCACGATCTACTCCCCCGTCGACGACAAGCCGAAGCGAACGAGACGTCTGCAACGGCTGCGGAACCTCGAGGGCGACCCGAACGCCACGATGCTCGTGGATCACTACGACGAGGACTGGCCTGCCGTGTGGTGGGTCCGGGCCCGCGGCGCGGGGCGGCTCATCGCCGAGGACACCGACGAATACCGCCGGGCCGACGCCCTGCTCACCGAGAAGTACCCGCAGTACCGGGAGGACCACGAGAGCGGGCCGGGCATCGCGATCGACGTCGCCGACTGGCTCGGGTGGGCGTACACGGAGTAACCGCCCTCCCGGGCATACACTCTGCACCATGGCGATGTTCGAGCCCCGTCCGCGGAAGGGCCGCCCTCCCTGGTTGTGGCCGCTCATCGCGCTCGGCGCAGGAGCGCTCTGCATCGTGCTCGCGCTCTTCGCCGGGGGTCCCTGGCTGCTGCTCATCATCCTGGGGATGCTCATCTGGGCATTCTTCGGGGTGCGGTTCCTGATCAGCGACCGCGGCAAGAAGATCGCCTTCGGACGGTTCGACGAGCGCTACGAGCCGCCCGAGCCTCGCTGAGGCAGGAGCGAGCGGATCGCCTCGGGAACGAGGTCGCTCGGATCCTCGCCGTTCGCCACCAGCTCCCTGATCATCCGCGACGAGACGTCGGCGACATCGCGCGGCACGGCGAGCGCACGGATCCGCGCCACGAACGCAGCGTTCGACGGGTGCGCGAGAGCCTCCTCGACGGCCCCGTCGTCCCCGGTTCGAAGCGCGTATCGCAGCTCGGCGTGGACGAACATCCCTCTGAGCACGGCGTCACGATCCTCGTACCAGGACGGATCGAGGACCTGGAGGAGCTTGTCCGAGCCCATGGCGACGGCGATCCGCGCTCTCGGGAACCTGGCCGCGACGGCCGCCACCTGCTCGGCGAGGAGCCCGTGCGAGCACAGGCCCATGGCGTATCGCGGCCGGTGCACGGCGAGACGGCGGATCGACTCCAGCCTGCCCTCCTCGTCGAGCAGGGGCTCCGGGGCGCCGGGGTCCTTGGGCAGCGTCCGGGCCGAGTAGACGAGCAACACGAGCTCGGCGTTCTCCGTGGCCGCCGCGGCGTCGGCGACCGCGAGATGCGCCACCGTGATGGGGTCGAACGAGCCGGACAGGAGCACGATGACCTGCGGCTCCCCGTGGACCTCAGGGTGCACGACGAGCGTGGGGACGTCGGCGTCCCGCAGCTCCTGGAGGGCGGAGGATGCCTGAAAGGACTCCACGGCCCCTAAGATTGGTCCCATGGCCGACGCCTGGGCAACTGTCGAATCGCTCGCCGACGACACCGCACTCGGAGCCTCTGAGATCGCGGAGCGAGCGGCGCGCGCGCTCGTGGAGATCCCCCCCTCGGAGCTCCCGGACGCCCTGGAGACATTGCTCCGCGGGCATCCGGAGATGGCACCGCTGTGGCGTCTGGCCTCGGAGATGCTGACGTCGGGCGGCGCGGGGTCGCGGGCGTTCCTCGACCGGCTGGCGGGGGATTCGGCGGCCGTCCAGCTGATCGGTCCGCTGCTTCCCGACCGCCTCCTCACGATCTCGTACTCCTCCACCGTTCGGGACGCCGTGGTGCTTCGCCGGCCGTTGGCGGTGCTGTGCATGGCGTCCGAGCCGGGCGGCGAGGGGGCGCGGATGGCCGAGGCACTCGCCGGCGCGACCGATGCGACCGTGATCGACGACGCGACGGCTCTCGCAGACGTCCCGGCAGAGGCGGTGCTCGTGGGCGCCGACGCCGTCACGCCGACAGCGGTGGTGAACAAGGCGAAGACTGCCGACCTCGCCGAAGCCGCACGGGACCACGCGGTCCCCTGTTTCGTCGTGGCCGGCGCCACGAAGTTCGTCCCCGAGGAGCTCCCGGTGGCCGACGGCTTCCAGGCCAGCCCGCTCAAGCTGTTCACGGCGCTGGCCACGCCGATGGGCTTGCTGACGCCGTCGGAGGCCGGCGGACACGCGGAGGGTGCGGAGCTGCATCACGCGCTGCGGGCGCTGATCGCTCGTTTCGACGAGGACGATCCCGAAGCCGACGCGGAACCGGGCACCTGATGGCGGAGACGCAATCGACCGAGCAGGCGGAGTACTGCTACCGCCATCCCAACGAGGTCACGCGGATCCACTGCACGCGATGCGGCCGCCCGATCTGCCCGGCGTGCATGATCCCGGCGCCCGTGGGCCACCACTGCCCGGAGTGCGTCGCGGAGGCCCGCCGCGAGTTCCGCCAGGGGCCCCGGCGGCGGATGGGATCCATCTTCGGGACCTCGGCAACGCAGCTCCTGCTGCTCGCGATCATCGCGATGTTCGCGATCGAGGTCGTCGTGTCGAAGGGCCGGGCGCTGGCCAACGGCGTGCCGAACAGCACGGCGTTCGACCTGGGGGCGCTGTATCCGCCGGCCATCGCGCAGGGATCGCAGTACTGGCGCCTGATCACCGTGATGTTCCTGCACGCCAACCTGCTGCACATCGCGCTGAACGGCTACGCGCTCTGGCTGTTCGGCCGCTTCGTGGAGGACACGTTCGGGCGCATCCGGTTCCTGCTCATCTACTTCGTGACCGGGTTCCTCGCCGCCGTCACCTCGTACACGTTCGGCCCGACCAATCAGCTGGGGGTCGGTGCGTCGGGGGCCATCGTCGGCCTGCTCGGAGCGTTCATCGTGTACAACTTCCGGCGCCGGCACATGTCGCTGGCTCGCGGCAACCTGCGATGGGCGCTGATGATCATCGCGCTGAACGTGGTGATCGGCTCGGCATTCAACGGCATCGACAACTGGGCGCATGGCGGCGGCCTCGTCGCGGGACTGCTGGCCGGCACGTTCGCCGAGGGCATCGGCCCGCGTGGGATCCGCCCGGCGGTCAGGGTCCTGGGGTTCGTGGCCCTGATCGTGCTCGGCGTGGTGATGACCGTGCTCCGCACCCAGGCGTTGCGGTCCTAGACCCGCCGGTCGCCGATGCCGTAGATCTTTCCGCCCCGCGTCCCCACCCAGAGCATCCCGTGCCACACGGCGGGCGTGGACTCGATGCAGCTCGCGAGGGAGACGTCCCACAGCAGCTTCGGCGGATGCAGCGGATCGGTGCCGACGTCCCACGCATGAAGCGTGCCGCCGCAGTCGCCCTGGATCAGCACGCCGTCGACGACGACCGGAGAGGACAGCACCGGTGGCGAGAGGTCGATCGTCCACTGCACGTGGCCGGTCTCCGCGTCGATCTCCATGAGCCGGCCGTCCACCGTGGACTCGTACACCCACGGGCCGTAGAGGGCCGGCGTCGACCATGTGCCACCCGCGGCCTCGAAGGCCACGTCGGTCGCCGGGATGCTCCACACCAACGGATCGTTCGGCCTGGACGGGTCGAGCTTCATGATCTGCCCGACCTCCCGCGACCGGGAGTTGAAGCGCTGGTACTCGC
>JBHELK010000121.1:0-15144 GCA_046263085.1 Actinomycetota bacterium | reverse complement strand
GAGCCGCTCGCTCGCGTCGCGCAGGAACTCCCCGAACGCATAGCCGAGCTCGAGCGGCCGTCCGGGCTGATCGCCCCGCCAGAACGGGATCTTCAGGAGCGCCCCCGGAGCCTCCGTCACCTGGATCCGGTCGTGGTCCATGGACTCGACGCGCCACTGCGTGGTCCCCAGGATGAAGGCCTCGCCGAGCCGCAGCTCGAACACGAACTCCTCGTCGAGCGAGCCGAGCTTCGCGCCGGTCATCGCGTGCACCACGGTGTACTGCCCGCGTTCGGGGATGGCGCCCGCGTTCATCGACACGAGGAGCTTCGTGCCCTTTCGCGGCTCGACGGCGCCGGATTCGCGGTTCCAGTTCACGCGGGGCTTGAGGTCGCCGAAGCGGGCGGCAGGGAAGCGTCCGGCGAGCATCGACAGCACGCCGTTGAAGCGGTCGCGCGAGAGGTCGTGGTACGGGCCCGCCCGTCTGACGAGCTCGAAGAGGCGCTCGGCGTTCCAGTTCTCGCCGATGCACACTGTCGCGGCGAGCTGCTGGGCCAGGACGTCCAGGCATCCGTGCGGGATGTGCACCGACTCGATCTCCCGGCGGAGCATCCGGCTCGCGACGACGGCGGCGTCGAGCAGATCCGGCCGGTACTTCGGGATGATGCGCCCCGTCGCGGTCTCGCCCACGAGGTGCCCCGCGCGCCCAACCCGCTGCAGTCCCGCGGTGGCGGTCTTCGGCGATTCCACCTGGACCACCAGGTCGATGGCGCCGACGTCGATGCCGAGCTCCATGCTCGACGTGGCAACGAGTGCGGGGAGCTCGCCGCGTTTCAGCATCTCCTCGACCTCGGAGCGGGCCTCCCGCGAGACGCTGCCATGGTGCACGCGGCACACCTGCTCGCCCGCGCGCTCGTTCACGGCCGACGCGATGCGCTCGGCGAGCCGCCGGTTGTTGACGAAGATCAGGGTCGAGGTGTGCTCGCGGACCAGCTCGAGGAGCCGGTCGAACACCGACGGCCACACGCTCTCGCCGGGGAGGTCGCGGTAGTCGTCGACGGGGGACTCGACGACGAGGTCGATCTCCTTGCGACCGCCGGCGTCGAGGACCTCCATCGGTCGGGGGCTGCCGTTCTCGTGGCCGGCGAGCCAGGCGGCGACGCCCTCGGCCGGCTTGACCGTGGCCGAGAGCCCCACGCGCTGGAAGGGTCGCCCGGTGAGGTGTCGCAACCGTTCGAGCGAGAGCATCAGGTGCGTGCCGCGCTTCGACTCGGCCAGGTTGTGCACCTCGTCGACGATCACGGTCTCCACGGATTCCAGGCCCTTCGAGGCCTGCTCGGAGGTGAGCATGAGGAACAGCGACTCGGGGGTCGTGATGAGAACGTCGGGCGGATACTTGGCGAGCCGAGCGCGGTCCCGCTGCGGCGTGTCCCCTGTGCGGATGCCGGTGCTGATCTCGACGTCGGGGTCGATGGCCCGCATCCCCTCGAGCGGCACGTCGAGGTTCCGGTGGATGTCGTTCCCCAACGCCCGAAGCGGCGAGATGTACAGGACCTTCACACCGAAGTCGCGCTCGTGCGCCGGGGCTTGCCCCCGCCCTCCGCTCCCGTAGGGCGGGGCTTGTCCCCGCCCCTCCCGAGCGAGCCGATCCAGGAACACGAGGAACGCGGCGAGCGTCTTCCCCGACCCGGTCGGCGCCACGACCAGGGCGTTCCGCCCGTCCGCGAGCGCCGGCCATGCCAGATCCTGAGCGGGCGTCGGCACGCCAAACGTGCTCTCGAACCAGGTCCGAGCGGTTGAGCCCAGAACGTCGAGCGCCGGGGAGGTCACCCCCCGATGCTACGACCCCCCGCCGACGCCGTTACTCGTGACAGGAAAGGGACAACCCCTTCCCTCGGTTCTGCAGGCACACGTCACGGCCGGCGGCGCCATTCATCGCGTCCCAGCCTGGTCCGCCGACGAGCACATCGTCCCCAGGTCCCCCGAGGAGCGTGTCACGGCCACCTCGCCCCAAGATTCGGTCGTTGCCGCCGAAGCCGCAGAGTACGTCCGGTCCGGGTGTGCCCTCGAGCCGGTCGTCCCTCTCGGTGCCAATCTCCGTGCAGGGGGACCCGATCGTCTCGTTCCATGCCACTCCAACGTCGTCGAGCACGACAGGGTCCGACGGGCTCGAGGCACGGACCAGGATCCTCGAGCCCTGCCCGGCGACGTCCACTACCATAGGGATCAGCGCTTCGGTCCCGGGCATGACCCGTCCTAGGCTGCACTCCACAAGGCCGGGATGTCGCGGATCCGTGACAGAGCACGATGCGCGCCTCGAGTGCACGGTAACGAGGCGAAAATCCGCGGGGAGCCGGATCGTGATCCGTGAGCGGAGCGCCGGGAATGAGCCGGCGTTCCATACCGCGAATCGAATCGTCTGTCGCTTCCCGACCCGCCACTCGTTACCGCCGCAGCAGGTGTCGTACCGCGGGGGGACTACCCAAAGGTCGGCGCTCTTGGGCGGAAGTGCGCAGAGGCGCGCGACGATCGGATGCGGGTGCGGGTCGTACACTTGACCCGCCCCCCATAGTTGTCCACCGGATGCGATGGAGAGCGCATCGAGTGGCTGTCTCATCGGAATGATCTGCCATGAGTCGCCGTCCCAGTGCTCCGTGACCGGTCGACGGAGCATGGATCCCAGCAGCCACACGTCATCCGGTCCACGTGCAGCGACCGCCTCGAGCCCCAATCCTTCCAGACCTTCGCGCGGCAGGACGTTCGGGAGCACGGCTGGATGCCAGACGGTGCCGTCCCACCGGCGCGCGAAGGCATGGTTGTGACCGATCTTCTGCGGCGGGGGTGCGGCGGCCGTCCCTACGATCCACACGTCCATGTCGGACACGGCGGCCACCGAAGCGATCGGCGATTGGCCAGGGGGGACCACCGGTGCAGGGCTCTCCGCCCATGAGGCACCGTCCCAATGAGCGACGAATGGTTGGAAGTAACCGCCGACCGCCCAAACGTCGTCGGACGCGTCGGCGTCGACGGCGTTGAAGTGCTGACCGGGCGGTGGGACGTATGCGATGCTCCACCGCGTTCCGTCCCAGTGCTCCACGATCGACCCGACAGCCCACGCATCGTCTGGGGCGATGACTTTCACGTCGGCGAAGCCCACGGACCTATTCGTCGGAGCCGCCGGGACTCGAGACCACATCGTCCCGTCATAGTGCAGGAGGAGGCCTTCAGAAATAGGCGGATCGCCTTGATCGGACCCGGTGCTCCCGACCGCCCAGACGTCCTTCGGCGAGAAGGCGTCGATGGCCTCAATGCTGCCCTCCGCGAGCGTTTCATCGGTCCAGCTGGTCCCATCCCAATGCTCGATGTGTGCTCGGCCGACGACCCACACATCGGTGGCGGAGAGAGCAGCGATGTCAGTGAGGAGTGGCGCCGGCCTCGGCACGCTGTGCCACCCGGGTTCGCAGGAGCCGACAGCCCGCGCCACTGCCCCGTGGGAAGGAGATGCGAGCGAGGCGATCGACAGAGATGCGGCGAGCAATGAGATGAAGCGGCGCATGTCGGCCTCCGGCCGAGAGATTACTCCCGGCAGGAATACGCTGGTCCTCGGCCGGGGCCCTGTTCGCACACATCGTTGTGGTTGCCGCCGTTGAGGGTGTCCCAGCCCGGGCCGCCGAGGAGGAGGTCGTCGCCGGGGCCGCCGAGCAGCACGTCGGGGCCGCCCCGGCCGGAAAGCCGGTCGTTGCCGCCGAGGCCGCATAGGACGTCTTTCCGCGGTGTGCCGACCAGACGGTCGTTGCGGTTCGACCCGATGATCGTGCAGGAGCTCCCGAGGACGTCGTTGATCGCGACGCCGACGTCGTCCGACGGATACGGATCGGAGATGCTCGCGGACCTCAGCTCCACGCGCATGGCCCGATGGAAGAGCACATCCGCAACCACCGGGATGCGGAGTTTCTCACCGGGCTGGATCCGGCGGAGATCGCACTGGACGAGCACGGGGTGCCGGTCGAGGATCGAGCAGGACGCCCGCCGGGAGTCGACGCCGACGAAGCGCATCCCCGTTGGCACGAGGATCGTGACGCCGGACTCCAGCGCGGGCTGCGACCCGCCGTTCCACACCCCGAACGGGATCGTCTCCCGTTTACCCACACGCCACTCGTCCCCACCGCAGCAGAAGCGGGGGGCGTCCACCCACAGATCCGCGCTCGCTGCGGGGACCGCGCACAGGCGCTGCACGAAGGACCCGGCGTCGTCGCTTCCGGAACCCCACACGGAGCCCGTGGACGTCGCCGCGAGGTCGGCTATCGCATGCGGGGCCGGGACGAGCTGCCAGGCCGATCCGTTCCAATGCTCCGAGACGTCGCGGTCCGACACCACGCCCGCTGTCCATACGTCGGTGGCCGAGGCTGCGGCGACCGCGTGAAGTCCGTCGCGAAACGCGGGGAACGGCGGACGAGCGACGTCGGCGGCCGTCCATGTCGCGCCGCTCCACCGACGGGCCACCATGTGGCTCGCCCCCATCTTCTGTTCGGGCGCGGGTTGGTTGGACCCCATTGCCCACACATCCGTTGGACCGGCCGCGGCGACGGACTCGAGCGTGGGATCGTGGCGGAGCTCTCCGGTCGGATCCGCCGCCGTCCAGCTCGTGCCGTCGAAGTGCTCGGCCATCGGCGAGAGCTGCGATCTGCCGCCGACGACCCACACGTCCTGCGGGGATCGCGCGGCGATGGCCCGGGCGTCTCCCTCGACCGGCCCCAGGACGATCTGCCAGGAGATCCCGTCCCAGTGCCCGACGAAGAACCTGCTGATCCCGTCGCGCCCGACGACCCAGACGTCGCTCGCTGCCGTCGCGGCGACGTCGACGAGATCAGAGCTCGTGGCGCCGGTCGGCGTGGGGAAGGGAACGACGGTCCACGCCGCGCCGTCCCAGCGCTCGGCGAGCGCGTCGGAACCCATCGCGCCGACCGCCCAGACGTCGGTGGGGGAGACGGCGGCCACTGCCCGGAGCGCGGCCGGCTGCTTCGCGGTGGCAGGCGTCGGTGCGGACGTCCAAGCCGTGCCGTCCCAGTGTTCCGCCACACCGCTATCGGGTGTCGTCGCGGAGGAGCCCACGGCCCAGACGTCGGTGTCCGAGATCGCCGCGACGTCCAGGATATCGCCGTCGGCGAAGCTCCCCACCGTCTCCCATCCGGTGCCGCAGCTCTCCTGGACCGGGGCGGACGACGCGGCGGAACAGGCCGTTGCCGTCCCGGACAACAACGCGAAGCCGAGGAGCCATGTGACGGAACGGTTCACGGCGGAGGGCGGCGCGAGGTCCGCAGGGCCGTGGCGTTTCGTAGGAGCGCGAGCAGGATGATCGCCCCGGCTGCGACGAGGGTGGCCGGAAGGAGCTCGGATGCCGTCGGGAGGTGAACGCGCCATGTCGGGCGCTCGCCTCCTGTGGCGGCCACCACTGCGACGATGGCGAGCAGGGTGTTGCGGGCGAGGAGCACCCGGTAGTCCCGCGCCTTCGACCGGCCGAAGCAGCCGCACGCCACCCGGTCGCCGCCGAGCAGCCGGGCTCGGAGGATCGCCGCCGTGAAGCCGACCAGGACCGCCAGGGCAAGGGTTCCCGCGGCCCGCTCGAGTCCATCGGCCGCGAGCGCGGCAACGACGAGCTCAAGCAAGGGGACGCCGACCGGCGCGACCGGACGCAGTGCTCCGAGGTGGTAGCCATCGAGGGTCCGGCGCCATGCGTCGGGGCTGATCAGCTTCGTGATCGCTGCCCAGGCGAACACCACGCCCAGCATCGCCGCCGCCGGGAAGGACCCCGTAACCCCGGCGTGCCTGGCTGCGTCCAACGACAAGGCTGCGGCGATCGCCACGAGCGCTGCGCCGTTCACCATGCGCGGGACCCGCGACATCGCAAGATGGTCGAGGCGCTCGGTGACCCGCTCCACTCCTCTCTCCGAGGTCGCGGACCAAGCCACCAACACCGACAACCCCCGCGCCAGCCCAAAGGGCGCCACGACGACCGCCCCGACCGCCGGGCTGCCCGTTGCCACGGCTGTCCCAGCCACCGCGACGAGTGTCCCGAAGGACAGGTACGTGAGGAAGCCCACGCCGAGGCCGGCCCCGTAGAGGAACGAGGCCGCAGGCGGGGAGAAGAAGGTGCGCCACCATTCCGGGACCTGCTGCCGGAGGTTCGGGAGCGGGATCCGCGCTCGGGCGAGCTCCCGCAGCGAGTACACGACCGCGACGACTCCCACCGCAACGAATCCGACCCGGCCCCACGGCGCGCCGGCGATCCGCCCGATGGCACCGAGCGCGGCGCCGAAGCCCGCCGCCGAGACCGTCGCCCCGAGCGCGTGCAACGCAACGGATCCCAGCCACCTCCCTCGTCTGCCCCCGTGGACCACGGGGGTGATGGTCTGCGCCATCGAGAGGCCTCAGGGGCCGAACAACGTGGACAGCCCGGCGACGACCGAGGCCGCCATCGCCACGCCGAGCGCTGCCGGGCTCAGCACCTGATGTCGGTATCCCGGTACGTCACACAGAACACACGACGGCCGTGGTAGCAGTAGCCGGTCAGCGACGCGTCGCCGTTGATCCGCTTCCTGGAGAACGAGCAGCAGTCCCACAGCCGGCGGATCCGGTGGTTACAGCAACGGCTCCACGTGCCCTGCAGCTCGGGCTCCCCCGTATACGGGAAGCGCTCCGGCACCCAGTGCGAGCAGATCTTCGTGCGCTTCTGCGTTC
Source organism: Actinomycetota bacterium (assembly GCA_046263085.1). Lineage (GTDB taxonomy): Bacteria > Actinomycetota > UBA4738 > UBA4738 > JACQTL01 > JBHELK01. The sequence goes on along the minus strand of JBHELK010000121.1, from coordinate 8,427 downwards.
GCGACCGGTAGAGCCTGCCCTCGTCGTCGACGGGATAGCCGTAGAGCGGATGGACGGCGTAGCCGGCCTGATCGAGCCGCGTGTGCGGGAAGTACGGATGCGGACACGACCCGGTCGTGTAGATGTGCCCGCAGATGTGGAACGCCTCGGCCCGCTGGGGCTCGAGCGCCGCCGCGACGAACGATCCTCCCGTGAGGGCCACCGCCGCGCGGCCCATGATGCCGAGGAACGACCGCCGGTTCGTGCGCCGAGCGAGCTCCTCGGTGGCTCGTTCCACCTTCTCGTGCAGGATCAATGCACGTTCGCTCCGGCCGGACTCTCGTCGAGCCGGCGCCGAGCAGTGTCGACCAATCCCTCGAGTTGCTCGAGGGAGTTCACGGTCCCCTTCGCGCGTACCACACCGAGGTCGTCGAGCACGACGGCGTAGGGAGTCCCGGGCACGCCGAACGCGCGCGCTGCCTCCTCGGACACGACGACCGGGGCCGGTGCCCGATCGAGGTGCGGGGCCGGGCCGTCCGAGATCACGAGCGGCGCCAGGCGGCCGATCCGCGCGGCGGCACCGATGGACGGGATCACGTCACGGCACACGGGGCAATCGGGCGAGACGAAGAGCAGCAGCTGCGACGTCCCGGGCCCTCCGATGGCCGCGGTGCGACCGGCCGCGTCGACGGCGTCGATCGGCTCCGGAGCTTCGCCGAGCGGCGGCCCCTCGCCGTCGATCTCGAGCGCACCTCGAGGCCCGAGCCGGAGCTCGAGGATCCCGATCTGCCGGGCCAGCGCCAGCGCCAGCAGGGCGAGAGCGGCGACCACCAGCCACAGCACCACGTATGAGACCGCCCACCAACCGTGCATCGGAACCTCCCGCCGATCGAGCGAGGAGTTTCGGCATGTTCCGATCAACTCCGCAACTCACCGCCCGGTGGACGTTTCTCGGTGCCCGGCCGTAGCGTTGTCGGCCGTGTCCGCCGGGCGATGGCTCTCCGCGATGCTGCTGGCAACCCTCGGCGTGCTCCTCCTTCCATCGGCGGCATTCGCGGCGACCGCCGATCTCGCCGTCTCGATGGCGGACTCGCCGGATCCGGTGACGGTGGGCGACGACCTCGTCTACACCGTGGCGGTGACGAATCTCGGAACCGACGACGCGACCACCGTGAGCCTCGATGTCACGGTTCCGCCCGAGACCAGTTTCGGCTCGGTGACGGGGTCGGGGACCTGCACCGAGGTGTCCGCCGCCGTCCACTGCGATCTCGGAACCGTGGCCGACGGCGCCACGGCTTCGATCGTGATCGTGATCGCGCCGCTCGGTCCCGGGACACTCCAGTCAACGGCAACGGTGTCGGGCGGGCCCGGGGATCCCGATGGGTCGAACAACAACGCGAGGGCGCAGACCGAAGCCGAGGGTTCGGCGTGCTCGATGACAGGAACGTGGTCCGACGACACGCTCACCGGCAGCGAGGGGAACGACGTACTCTGCGGGCTCGGTGGGGACGACGTGCTGATCGGTGGCGCCGGCGACGACGTCCTGTACGGCGGATCGATGTCCGACGTGGTCTCGTTCCTGGGCGCGACCGAACCGGTCCACGTGAGCCTGCGAACCGGCGAAGCCACCGGGGAGGGGTCCGACCAGCTCGCCCAGATCGAAGCGGTGGACGGGTCGCGCTATGACGACGTGCTGAGCGGGAGCGACGAGGCCGACGCGCTGCGAGGGGACCTCGGCAACGACGTCATCCTCGGCAGGGACGGGGACGACGTGCTCGACGGCGGAGCCGGCGACGACTTCATCGCGGCGGGGCCCGGAAGCGACACGCTCACCGGCGGGTCCGGGATCGACACGTGCGTGCTCGGAACGACTGGCGGGTCGCACACCGACGCGTGCCCTGGCCGGACCAGGCCGGACGAGCCCGATACGCGCGGTCCCTTCGATGTCTCGAGCGTCACGCTGTCGGGCTCGAACCGGATCACGGTGCGCGTCGACACCTACTCGAGATGGAACATCTTCGGGATGTGGGACCACGGGGAGTTCCTGGTGCAGCTCGACACGGCGGGGAGCGCAGACATCGAGGACTACGTGCTCGTGCGGTCCACGGGCCGGCGCCTGCTCGGCGCGCTGTTCCACGCCGGCCCTGCCCGCGACGTCCACCGGTTCCCGGTGCGGGTGGGGCATCCCGGCGGGCACGTCCTGTCGGTGGTCATCCCCCTGCGGCGGATCGGGTTCGGGCCGGGCCGTGCGTACTACCGGTGGTCGGTGCAGTCCATGTGGAACGAGCGTCCGTGCGCGCGCGTGTGCTTCGACAGCGTGGACGACGACGGCCCGGTGCCCGAGATCAGGCCGTGAACGGCGGCGCGACCTTCTCAGCGCAGGAGCTCGCTTCCCGCGCGGGCATCGCGGCGGCTGAACTCGGCCAGCTCGTCGAGCTCCAGATCCTGCAGCCCGATACCGAGGGGAGGTTCCAGGACTGGGAGGTCGGGGTGATCCGGCTGACCAGGGCGTTCGAGGAGGGTGGCATCTCGCGTGACGCCATCTCCCGTGCCATCGCCGACGGCCACTTCTCCTTCGCGTTCGTGCAGTACATCTTCCGCGAGGGCTACCGGGGGCTCACCGAGGAGACGTTCGAGGAGCTCTGTCGCGCCGCGGGCGCGAACCTCGAGTTCATCCAGCAGGTGTTCACCGCGGCCGGTCTGCCGACGCCGCGACCGGGGGATCGGATGCGCGTGGAGGACGCCGAGCGGATCCCGTCGCTGTCGGCGGCGCTGAGCTTCGGATCCGGCGATCCGGCGTTGCTGCTTCGCGGGGTCCGCATCATGGGGGAGAGCATGCACCGCGTCGCGGAATCGCAGCCGTACATCTATCACCACCTCATGGAGGAACCGTTGCTCGCCTCGGGCATGAGCGAGCGCGAGATGCGCGACCTGATCACCGTGCTGAGCCCGCAGCTCGGCGAGATCGCGGAGCGAGCGGTGGTCTGGATGTACCGGCGGCACGAGGAGCACGCGATCATCGAGCACCTGCTCGAGCACCTGTACGGGCTCATGGAGCGGATCGGGTTGCAGGAGAGCGGGCCCGAGCATCCGCCCGCGATGTGCTTCCTCGATCTCGTCGGCTACACGCGATTGACCGAGGAGAGAGGCGACGAGGCGGCGGCGCAGACCGTGGCCACGCTGGCCGAGGTGGCCCGCGCGACGACTGCGCCCCACCAGGGCCGGCCGGTGAAGTGGCTCGGCGACGGTGTGATGTTCCACTTCCACGATCCGCAGGGGGCGGTGTCGGCGGCGTTGGAGATGGTGGAGCGGATCCCGAGCGAGGGGCTGCCCCCGGCGCATGTCGGGATCGCCGCCGGGCCCATCATCGCGCGGGACGGCGACTACTTCGGGCGCACGGTGAACATGGCGTCACGCATCGCGTCCTACGCCGGACCGGGGCAGGTCCTCGTCACGGACACGGTGGTGACGAACGGGCCGGCCCACGTGCACTTCGAGGACATCGGCCCGGTCCGGCTGAAGGGGATCAGCGACCCGATCCGCCTCCACCGAGCCGAGCATGTCGGCTAGGCCGCCGTGTCTCGATCAGGGCCCGACCAAGCAGGAGCGACGAGCCCCTGAGCTCGGATTGCCTGCGTTCGATGTCCCACCGGGTGGGGGCCACGAGCAGCATCCCGATGAGGGCGATGACTGCGCCGATCGGATAGACCCAGATCGCTCCTGTCACCGTGGCGCCGACGAAGCCCAGGAGGGCGGGCGCCTCTGCGAATGCGATGCCCAGGATCATGTTCTGCACGTAGCTCTGAGCCAGCGAGTCGGGGGAATCCTTGACGAGCGGTCGCTTTCGCACCCACTGGACGGCTACGAGGTTCACGAGACCGAACGCCGTCACGCCGAGGGCCCACGCCGTCGCCCCGTGCTTCTCGTCCCCAGAGGTGACGAACGCCAAAGGGATGGCGATGACGAGCGGCGTCACGACGAACGACGTGAACAGGGTTCGGGCGTTCTCGAGGAGGTTCCCGCCGGACCTGCGGGCGAGTGTGTGTCCCACGTACGGGATGAATGCGAATCCGAGTCCCTTCAGGATCGGGCGCCAGCCGGGATCCTCGTAGCTCACCCTCGAAGGCTTACCCCACCCGGATGGCGACCATGACGCCGTCGCGGGTCGGGACGATCGTCGAGAGATAGCGCTCGTCGGCGGCGATGGCCTCGTTCTGCTGCTTCACTGCCTCGGTCCACTCCGCCCGGGTGTCGTCGGGATCCGGCTCCACCACGCGACCGGACCACAGCACGTTGTCGCATATGTAGAGCCCGCCAACGCGGATGCGCTCGCGGGCCACTTCCCACGCGTGCGGGTACTCCCACTTGTCGATGTCGCAGTACACGATGTCGAACTCGCCTTCGATGGATTGCAGCGTCTTCACGGCGTCGCCGACGTGGTAGGTGACGGGGCCGTCGAGGCCGACGCGCCCCAGGTAGTCGAGCGCCTTCTTCTCGTTGTCCGGGTTCCCGTCGGTGAGATGGAGCTCGCCGTCGGATCCGATGGCGCGGGAGAACCAGTACCCCGAGTACCCGTAGCCGCTCCCGAGCTCGAAGACCCGCTTCGCGCCAATGGCTCGCGCCAGCACCTCGATCGTCACGCCGCAGAGCCGCTCGATGATCGGGAACCCGCGCTCCTTCGCCTCTTTCTCCATCTCCAGCAGGACCGGCTCGTCGTGCCCGGCCTGCAGCGTCCGCATGTACTCCTCGATCTTGGGGTTGACGATGTCCACGTCGATCCCTCCGTGTCGGCGACTCGCGATAGCCTACGTCGTGACCATCCGATCAAGGAGGCGAGCATGGCAGTGAGGCCGATCCCGGAGGGTTTCCGCACCGTCACCCCGTATCTGGTGGTGGACGATGCGAAGCGCCTCCTCGAGTTCGTGAAGCAGGCCTTCGGCGCGCAGGAGCGGATGTCGATGCCGACGCCGGACGGCAAGATCGGGCACGCCGAGGTCCTCATCGGCGACTCGGTGATCATGCTGGCCGACGCGTCCACGAGCGACCAGAGCACGCCGATGCCGGCGATGATCCATCTGTACGTGGACGACGTCGACAAGACGTTCCGCCAGGCCATCGAGGCCGGGGCGAGCGAGGTCCGCGCGCTCGAGGACCAGTTCTACGGCGACCGCTCCGGCGGCGTCCAGGACCCCGCGGGCAACAAGTGGTGGATCGCCACCCACGTCGAGGACGTGCCGCCCGAGGAGATGCAGCGGCGCGCCGAGGAGTACGCGAATCAGCACCCGATGGAGGGCTGAGCCGGGGCGCTGACCACGCTGCGCGTGCGCGAGATGGCCGGTTTGCCCCCCCCGAACCGGTAGGGCATCCTTCGCGAACCGGGACGAACGTCTCCCGGACCGAGGAAGGAGCGCCCCATGCGTCGACGACTAGCGGCCACCACGTTCGTGGTGGGCCTCGCGTTCGCGTTCGCCCTGCCCGGAATCGCCGGCGCGAGCGGCGACAGCCTTGTGACCAGGGACAATACGCCGGCGAGCTACTTGCGCTCCGACGGTGGCTCTGACGCAACCACCCAAGCCTGCAGCACCGGCCGGCGGTCCCAGAACGAGCCGACTGTCGCGGTGGATCCCAACAACACCCAGGTGGTCGCGGCCGGATCGAACGACTACTGCACGCAGATCGTGAACGGTGACGTGTGGGCCGGGTACTACCGCTCCACCAACAGCGGCGGTGCGTGGCAGGACAGCTTGGTGCCGGGCTATCCCGACGACTCGTCGGCGGGCGGAGTGGCCTCACCTGCCCACAACGTGTGCGCCGCGGCCGGCGATCCGACCATGTCCTTCGACACCGCCGGGCGGCTCTTCTACGGGTTCATCTGCTTCAATCGCGGAAAGCCGGTCAACGGCGGCATCTTCGTGGCCCGGTACCTGAACGATGGGGCCAGTTACGACCGTACAGTCCTCGTGAAGAAGGGGTCGCCGTCGGCTCACTTCGCCACGAGCGGGCACTTCCAGGACAAGGTGAACCTGGCCGTGGACCAGTCGGGTGGCCCGCGTGACGGCTACGTGTACGTCGCGTGGTCGCAGTACAACGGCGCCTCCGGGAACAACGAGGTGCTGGTCTCGCGCTCAACCGACCACGGCGTGACCTTCTCGCAGCCGGTGAAGGCGACGCCGAAGGAGCACGGCACCGCGTCCTACACGGACCTCGCGGTCGGCCCGGACGGCAACGTGTACCTCACCTACGTCACATATGCGTCGAGCTCGCGTCCGACGAACGACTTCTGGCTGGTGCGCTCGACGGACGGAGGCAACACGTGGGGCCCGGCGCTCAACGTGGCGTCCGTGACGCTGTTCGACTCCAACCAGTTCAGTGGGAACGGCGCGTACGACTGCGGCGACGGACCATTCGCGTGCCCCAGCGGCCTGACGTACTCGCGCTTCGCCAGCAACTCGGCCGTCGCGGCGGACGCCACGGGGGTGCACGTGGTGTACGCGGCCGAGAACGAAAACGGCCAGTCGAAGGTCTTCGCGCGGAACTCCGCCAACGGCACGAGCTGGTCCGGCCCACCGGCCCAGCTCGACAGCGCTGCTACCGGGCATCAGTGGTTCCCGGACGTGGCGTCGTCGGGAGGAACCCTGACGGCGGTCTTCTACGACTCCCGGAACGATCCGGCCTACTCACCCGCCCTGCCGCCGGGCAACACCGCGGCCGGATCGACCTCGGGTGATGTGGTGACGACGTACATCGCCCGGTCCACGAACGGCGGAGCGAGCTGGACGGAGACGCCGGTCTCGTCCGCGGACAGCAATTTCGGATGGGAGACGCACGGATCGCGACGCATCGGGTTCTGGGGCGACTACCTCTACGTTTCGGCCTGGGGGAGCGCGGTGAGCGTGATCTGGACGGACTCTCGCGACCTCGTGCCGGGCGCCGACCCGCGGGAGACGGGCGCCGACGACGACACCGACGGGTTCGACGTGTTCCAGCCGTGCACCTACGACCCTAACGACATCAACGCGGCGTCGTATTCCTCACCGGGCGTGAGCGACCCGTGTCTGTCGCAGGGTGGCCTGGATCAGAACATCTACGGGGCGCGCGTCTAGACATCCCACGGGCCGTAACTGTCAAGCGGCGGCTCTTTGGGGTCCCCCCCAGGCGATCGCCTCGGAGTATGGCGCGCGGCGGCGGAGGCACCCATGGAGGATGCCGACCCATCGATTCGCCAGCGATCGAAGCGCACGTCGGTGGGTGTGTCCCTTGGCTCGGTGGGCGTCGTAGTAGCGCCTGGCGCCAGGTGAGGTGCTGAGCGAGCAGAACGCCCACATCTCGAGCGCGTCGGCCAGGCGACGGTTGCGGGCGAACCGGGCCAGGGCCACCTTCGAGCGCCCCGACGCCTTTGTGATCGGTGAGGTCCCCGCGTAGTTCTTGCGGGCCTTAGGATCGGCGTAGCGGGTGGGGTCATCCCCGAACTCCGCGAGGACCCGGGCGCCGAGGACCGAGCCGAGTCCAGGAAGACTGCGAAGGATCTCGGCGTCCGGGTGTCCCTCAAAACTCGCTTCGAGCTCGGCTTCGAGCGTCTCGATCTGCGCGGTCATCTCGCGGACGATCTGCACCGTGGAGCGCACCACCTCGCCGTAGGCGCGAGCCAGCACCTGGGGCGCCTCGAGCTGGGAGCTCCGAAGCGCCGCCTTGATCTCCTCGGCCCGCTCGGTGATGCGCCGACGACGGCCCCCGCGCTTCAGGGCGGCGCCCAGGCGAGCGGTGTTGAAGGAGCGACCCTCCGCCGGCGTCGGGGCTGCACCGAGCACGGCCAGGGCATCCGCGGAGGCCAGCTCGGTGCCGAAGGCCTCGAGCGCCGCGGGGTAGAACTCCCGAAGCGCGTTGCGCAGCTGGTTCAGCTGTCGCTGCCGGGACCAGATCAGGCTCTGGTGCGCTCGGGCCAGGACCTTCACCGCCTCGGCGAGCACGCTGTCCCCGGCCACCTCCCGGTGCAGGTGCCGGTCGGTCCGGACGAGGTCTGCCAGGACCTTCGCGTCTCCCGGATCGGACTTCGCTCCCGATGTGCGGTGACGGTCCCGGTACCGGTCGACCGACAGTGGGTTGATCGCGTGCACGGCGTACCCAGAGGCCACGAGTGCACCCACCAGCAGTCCCCGATCCAGCTCGATGCCAACCGCGACGTCTGATGGATCCTCGGCATGCGTCGCCATCAACTCGTGAAGCCGGGCCACACCTTCGACGCTGTCCGGAACTCGTCCCTTGGTGAGCACCTGGCCCTCGACGTCCATCACGCACACGTCGTGGTGGGTCTCCGACCAGTCGATCCCGACGAAGATCACTCCTCCTCCTTCCGTCTCGACGATCTCGAGCCTGGAGGAGTACGCGGCGCCCTAATGGATCAGTGCTCGGATGGCACGACATCCCACCAGCCGTCGGCTCCTCGCCTCC
>JBHELK010000120.1:0-17326 GCA_046263085.1 Actinomycetota bacterium | reverse complement strand
GCAGCGTGTTCCCGACCTCGGGCGGCTACAACCCCACACTCACGATCCAGGCCCTGGCGTGGCGAGCCGCCGGCGGCATCGCCCGTACGCACGGCTTCAGCGGCCGACCTTGAGGAGCGCGTTCTTGGCGTAGCCGGGGCGAACAGGTGTTCGGCCCGCCTATACTCGCCCGATGCGAACCGGCCGAGCCGACCTCCCACTGCACGGTGGACGAGCGCCCAGGTGGCTGTTCGAGCGGATGACCCTCCTGGCGCGGGAGATGGCGCTCGCCATCGTCGCGGAGCGGGGCCCCGAGGAGGTGCTGCGGCGACTGTCGGATCCCGTGTGGTTCCAGGCCTTCGGCTGCGTTCTGGGATTCGACTGGCACTCGAGCGGCGTCACCACGACGGTCTGCGGCGCATTGAAGGAGGGCCTCCGCGGCCTGGAACGCGACGCGGGCATCGTCGTGGCCGGCGGCAAGGGGAAGACCTCGCGACGGACCCCGCAGGAGATCGAGGCGGCCTGCGAGCGGCTCGGTCGCGACGCCGCCCAACTCGTCACCGCCAGCCGGCTGTCCGCGAAGGTCGACTCCTCCGCCGTCCAGGACGGCTTCCAGGTCTATCACCACACGTTCCTGTTCACCGCCGATGGCACGTGGTCGGTGGTGCAGCAGGGGATGAACGAGGGCACCGGCACCGCCAGGCGCTACCACTGGCTGACGCCGCCGCGCTTCGACGCCGATCCCCACGAGGCCGTGGCCGGGCCGCAGACGACAGGCGTGCTCAATCTGGTGGCCGGCGAGGCATCGGGGAACCGCGACGTCTCCGCCGCGCTCGCTCGTGAGGGTCCGGGGAAGGTCCTGCCCGAGCTCGAACGCATGCGATCGCTGGAGATGCCCCATCGCCACGAGGTGCTGCTCTCCGACGTCCACCCCGATCGCCTGGAACGTGTGCTCCTGGCCGCGTACGAGGCCCAGCCCGAGGACTACACGGCGCTCCTCGCGGTGCGGGGCGTCGGCGCAAAGGGCCTCCGAGCGCTCGCGCTGGTCGCGGAGCTCACGTACGGCGAGCCCGCGTCGGTGCGCGACCCCGTCTCGTATGCGTTCGCCCACGGCGGCAAGGACGGAACGCCATTCCCCGTGGACCGCGAGACCTACGATGCGACGATCGAGTCCCTCAAAGCGGCGCTCGCCGAAGCCAGGGCGGGACGCACGGAGAAGCAGGCGGCGCTGAAGCGCCTGGCGGCATTGGAACGTGGGGCGGGGACGAGCCCCGCCCCACGAATGCGCTAGGAGGCCGACGTGCGGACGACTGCCACCCAGGCGGTCTGGTGGTACCGGTTCGAGATCCTGTCGGCGGCCGACGGCGCGTACGCCTGGCACCGCACGATGTAGGTCAGGTCCCCGGCAGCGGCGAGCTGGTTGTAGTCGCCCTCGAAGAGGCCGCCGCGCGAGCTCGCACCCCAGCTGGGGTCGCTGCGAACGACGTTGACCCGCAGCGGGTCCGAGAAGTGCAGCCCGTGGTCGTCCGAGACCTGGATCATCGTGTCGATCGGCTCCCCGTTCTCGCGCTGGCGGTAGCCCACGCGGACGATCCCGTCACGGCCGACGTCCACCATGGCGTTGTAGTGGTCCACGCCGTCGCCCTCCGGCCCCGGGTTGACCCGCACGATCGGTCCCCATGTGACGCCGTCGTCGTCCGAGGCGGTGACCAGGATGTCGTTGTGACCGTCCGAACGGTATCGCCCGTCCTCCCAGGCCACGTAGAGCCGCCCGATGACCGGGTCGATCGCGGCGGCGGGGAGGGTTCCGGCCCGCTGGCCGTCCACGCCGGCCGACGCGTTGGAGGCGGCGGCCGTGGGGGGCGAGAACACGATGGGCGAGCCCGTGGGCACGCTGCCGGCACCGGGCGCGCGCACGGACACGATGCGGGTGGTGAGGTCCTCGTTCACATCCGGCTGGGGCCGCATCGCGGGGATCCACACGTCGGTGTTGAACACCACGTTGAGGTCCCCGTTCGGCATGACCGTGGGGATGGCGCCGATGCCCGGTCCCGGAAACACGACCATGGGATGCGGGAGCCACGTCTTGCCCTGGTCGTCCGAGTAGTTCATGAGCATGGGCGCGACGCGATCCCAGACCACGTAGACGCGCCCGAGGTGGTGGCCCGGGGCGTTGCTGTTGTCGACGACGACCCAGTTCTTGTCCTCGACCGGCCCGTTGACCATGAAGTCGTCGAAGACCACGGCCTTGTCCCACGTCGCCCCTCCGTCGTGCGACGTGTTGATGGCCATGCCGCCGCGCAACCCGTTGGCCACGACCTGGTCGAAGACCAGCGAGCTGGCATACACGGTGTTGTTCGGCCCGAACGCGACCACCGCGTCGGAGGCCCGCTCGTAGTACCCGCCGGTCTCGGCCGTGAGCCCGGGCAACTCGCCGTACGTCCAGGTCTGGCCGCCGTCGAACGTCGTGGCCCAGCCGTTGGCGCCGGACCCCGCGCTGCCGCGCCTGCCTTCCTGGTAGGCGGCCACCGCGTTCAGAGGGTTGGCGGGGTTGACGGCGACGGACGGCTCGATGGCCGTGTCCGGCTGCTCGCAGTCGTTGGCCACGGACGATCCGGCACACGCGATCGCCGCGGGCGCCGCGTGGAGGTCGCGCCCGGCCTCGGAATCGCGCACGAGCGTGGGCGTGACCTGCGGCCGTGGGCCGGCCACCAGCTTGGGACTGTCGTCGGTGGCGATGGCGAACAGCGGGTGCGAGATCTGGTCTGGGACCCCAGGCGCGCCGGAGGTCGTCGTGGTGTCACCCGTGGTGACGAAGACCTTCCCGTCCTTGTCGAAGTTGATCGTGAAGAAGTCGCCCAGCCGGCGGTCGCCGGTGGCGTTGCACCCGGTGCCGGAGCAGGGCTTCGGTCCGGTGTAGATGGCGCGCCCCATGGCGTCGGCCTCCGAGAACTGGGGCGGGACCTGCACGGTCGTGCCGTCGGCGCAGCCGAACGTGGAGCCCCGGCCGTTCTGCGTGACCGCCACGTGCACGTGGATGTCGAAGTTGCTGGTTCCCGCGACGGGCACGAGCTCGTACCAGCCGACGGCCGCCCGGCCGGCGTCACCGGCGACGGTCCAGGCCCACATGGTCTGGTAGGTGCTCGGCACCGTCCGGATCGTCACCGGCGTGGACCACTCGGTGGTCGCCGGGTCGAACGAGGCGAACTTGATGTCCTTGCCCTGGAGGTAGCCGTAGTAGACCCAGCCGTCGTTGTCCACGCCGACCGTCTCCATCACCGACGGACTGTTCGAGGCGCCCGGGATCGCGTAGGTCTGCCACGAGTTCCCGTCGTCGCGGGAGACGGCGACACCGTTGTTCGTCGCCTGGTACAGGCCCTTCGGGTCGGTGGGATCGATGAAGATCTTGCCGTAGCCCGGCGGGTCGGTGAGCGCGGTCCAGGTGGCCCCGCCGTCCGTGGACTTCTGGAGGTTCCCGGTGATGCGCAGGTACACCTCGCCGTTGCCGCGCGCCGCCAGCCACGGGCGGTCGCCGCTGTCGGCGACGGGATCGCCGTCGGGCCAGGTCTGGCCGTTGTCGTGCGAGGAGAATACCGACACGTTCACCAGGTTGATCTCGGTGCCGTAGAGGTTGCCGGCGGAGTCGATCGCGAAGTCCGGGTCGGAGAACCCGCTCGTGTTCGCGGTGTGCGCGCCGGGGATGAACTCGATGCGCTTGAAGGTGGCGCCATCGTCGGTCGAGCGCCACACGAGGGTCTGGTTGCGGTAGTCGCGGACCCAGTTGGGGTTGGGCGCCGTGCGCGTGTTGAACAGGGTCGTCCCGTAGTGCGCGCCGACGATGATGCTGCCGTCGTGCGCCACGACCGACACCGGCTCCCCGCCGTCGCGCTCCGTGTCGACGAAGACCGGTGGCTTGAACGACAGCGGCGCGGGCGCGGGAGGGTCGCACGCGGCCTGGGCGACGGCGAGCGGAACGAACGCGAGGCTCGTGGCCAGCAGCGCCGGGACCAGGATCAGGGACAGTCGTGTACGAGTCATTCAGCAGCCCTCCTCAGACCTGCACCGTGATCGTCGCGACGGCCCCCGCCGCGACGTCGTCCCACGAGCTCGTGTAGAGCGCCGAGGACAGGACCTGACGGACGTAAAGCGTGTGCGTTCCGGCGGCGAGAGGCCCGACCTGGGCGCTGAAGCCGTTCGCGCCGGTCAGTGTGGCCGTGACGGGATTCGCGAAGGTCGGGTCGTCGACCGAGACCTGCACGTAGCCGTCGGCGGCGTGCTGGGCGGTGGCCGATGTCCCCACGACGTAGGAGAACGACCGAGCCTGATCCACCACCGATGGCGACGGCCCCTTCTCGGACCAGGTGTACGCCGTGATCGTGTCGAGCTTGGCCCCCGCGGGGGGATCTCCGACCGCCGAGGCAGGAAGGTCGATCGAGAGGGTGTTGCCGGTGATCAGCGCGGTCGTGGTGCCCGACGGGACATACGTCAAGAACTTCGGCGCCGGAGCGCCGAGGGCCGGCCAGTTGATCGCGCCGACCTGTCCGTACTCCGCCGTGGGTCCGCAGGGGGCGTCGCTGCCTCCCGTGAGGCACTGGTTGTCCTTGCCGAGGAACTTCACGAAGTAGTGCTTGTTGTTGTAGTTCCAGAAGAACACCCACGCGGGCTGGCCCACGCTCTGTCCCGACTCCAGCAGGGCAGCGGTCGATAGATCGGCGAGGCTCACCTTGAACGTGAGCGTCCCCTGGCCGTTGTCGGCGAGCGACGCCTCACGGATGTCGAGGGCAGGGTTGTTCGGTCCGGCTTGTGGCACGACCGGCCACATCGCGTCCCCGCCCGGGTCGGACGACCAGTTGCCCGGAGGCAGGCCGTGGGTCCCGGATACGGTGGCCATCCCGCCGCTCGCAGCCGCGGCGGAGATGGCGAGGACCGTCGAGCCGACCGGCAGCAGGTCGGGCCGCTCGAGAAGGCTGGGACCCGTCCGCTCCCTGGCCACGGCCACGATGGCCTTGCCCAGGTTCTTGACGGTGGGCGACAGGTCGGGCTGCTCGTCGCTGGTGTCGGCGTTGTCGTTGAACACCACGAACACGCGGCCGTCACGCGGATCCATCCCGACCTCGAAGAAGTCCGCCATGGACCGGTCGGCTTGTGCCGTGAGGCATCCGGGGAACCCGCCGAGACAGATCGTTCCCACGTGCATGGGATGCTCGTCGATCTGGAGCTGCTGGAAGGCAGGTGCGCCGGAGGTGGCATCGGTCGAGAACACCGCGTACGCATGCCAGAGCGCCGAGGCGTCGCCCGGCCACCCGTTGTTCACCTTCGTGTTGTTCGTGCCGTAGAAGACGACGGCCACGCGGCCGGCGTCGCCGGCCACGGCCCAGGGGAACACCATCTGCTTGACGTCGGCGGTGTTCACCTGGAAGCGGTCCCAGTTCCTGCCCTCGTCGGTGGAGACGGACAGGTAGGTGTGCTTGTAGTCGTTCGTGGTCCAGGCCTGATACAGGTTCCCCGCGTTGTCGATGGTGAGCGAGGCGAAGAGGTTCTCCTCCGCACCGGTGTCGCCGACCTGGTCCCACGTGTTGCCGCCGTCGGTGGACTCGTCGATCCCACCTCCCGACATGGGCGCGAAGATGTGGCCGTTGCGCTGATCCACGACGAACCTGCCGGCGCAGTCGTTGCCGTCGATGGAGCCGAGGGCCCCGGAGCTGCCGGTGGGTGTGTACGTGGCGCCCCCGTTCGTCGAGACGAGCATGTAGCACCCGGGGATGTCACCGTTGGAGGCCAGGTATTCGCGACTCTGTCCGGTCGCGGGATCGGTGTAGGTTCCCATCCATTCGCGGTCGCTGCCGGGGATGCACCCCTCGCTCTGGGTGAAGGTCTTGCCTCGATCGTGCGATGCGTAGACGCCCTGACATACGAGGGTCTGGAGATCGGCGGCGTACACGCTGTCGTCTTTGCCGATAGCGATCTCGGTGTCGCCACCGCCGTTCGTCCCGTTGCCCTTGTACTCGGGGACGACGCCGATGCCGTGCCACTGGATGCCGCCGTCGTCGGACTTCCAGAACCAGGAGTGCTGGGTGGGCGAGCCGCCCGGCCCGCTCGTGTAGATGCCGCCCTTGGAGTCGAGGGCGATGTCGGGCTCACCGACCAGGCGGAAGGGGTCGACGATCGACTCGTGGTCGAACGTGATGCCTCCCGAGAGGCTGGTTCCCGGCCCCTGCTGTACGGCCTCACCGGTGGCGGTGAACGCCGAGGCGAACAGGGCCACCAGACCGAAGGCGACGAACGCTACCCAACGCTTCATCCCAGCTCCTCTCGCGCTCATCAGGCGGCGACCGCCGTGGTTGCGACCGGGCCGACGGCGACGTCGTCCCATGCCGTGGGGTTGTACAGGGCGCTCGAGAGCACCTGGCGTGCGTAGATCGTGTGGGTCCCGCTCGCGAGGGATGGAAGCTGCGCGGTCCACGTGTTCGCCGGCGTCAGCTCGGCGATCACGGCGTTCGCGAAGGTCGGGTCGTCGACGGACACCTGGACGTAGCCGTCGAGCGCGTGCTGCCCGGCGGCCGGCGTGCCGACCACGTAGGAGAAGCTCTTCGTCTGGTCGATCACGGCCGGGAACTCGCCGCGCTCGGACCAGGTCCACGCGGTGACGTTGTCGATCTTGTCGCCGGCCTTCAGGTTCCCGAGCGACGCCAGGGGCACGGTGAGCGTGACCGTGTTGCCCGAGACCGATCCGTTGGCGGTGCCGGACGGCGTGTACAGCACCACCTTCGGGGCCGGCGCGCCGAGCTGCGGCATGTCGACCGCGCTGGTCTTGCCGTAGACGAAGTTCGTCCCGCCCAGCCACTTGGCGAAGTAGTGCGACTGCAGCCCGAGGGTCCCGTCCGCGTTGCGTGCCTGCTCCCACCACGACACGACCCACGAGGGTGCGCCCTGGGTGGTGTTGGCCTGCGGGATCGCAGAGAGATCAGCGAGCTTCATGGTGAAGGTCAGGTTGCCGCCGGCTTCCGACACGGAGGCCTCGCGGATGTCGAGCGCCGGGACGTTCGGCCCGTTGCCCGTCCAGTTCACGACGGCGTCGCCTGCCTGGTCGGTCGCCCAGTTGCCGGCTGGCAGGCCCGCCGTGCCACCGACCGCGCCGCTCGACGTGGCGGAGGTGATGGCCACATCGCCGGTGGTCGGCGGCGCCACGCTCCCCACGCTCGCCAGGAGGCTGGGGCCGGTGCGCTCACGGATCACCGCGACGTAGGACTGCCCCTTCTGCGTGACCGGCGACTGGTCGCCGTCGTCGTTGTAGACGATGAACACGCGGCCGTCGCGGGGATCGCGGTCGAGCATGAAGAAGTCGGCGAGGGTGCGGTCACCGTTCACGCTGGTGGCCGACGCCGCGCACGCCGTTCCCTGCAGACAGACCGTGCCCACGTGCATGACGTGCTCGTCGGCGAGGGCTGTCTGGTACGTGGGCGTCGCGTCGAGCGCGTTCGTGGAGAACGAGATGTAGGTGCGCCATGCGGCGGTCTGGTCGTTCGGCGTGGGGGTGCCGTAGAAGGCCACCGCCAGCCGGCCCGGGTCGCCGACCACCGGCCAGCCGAAGATGTAGCTCTTGAGGCCCGGCACCTTGATCGCGGACTTCGTCCACGTCTTGCCGCCGTCCCTGGAGACGCCCACGTCGATCTGCTTCGAGAGCTCGGTCCAGACCTGGTACAGGTTGCCCTCGGCGTCGATCTGCAGCGTGCCGAAGCCCGCGGTGCCGGCGCCGCCGCTCGCTCCCGAGTTTCCGGTCGTGGCCCAGGTCTTCCCGCCGTCCGTGCTCTTGCGGATGCCGCTGCCGGTCGGGATGTAAATGTCGCCGTTGCGCTGGTCGACGACGCCGCGGCCGATGCACGACCCACCGGGCCCGCCGGTCACCCCACCGCTATTGGGGTTCGTCCACGTGGTGCCGTCGGTCGAGGAAAGGAAGTAGCACCCCAGGCCCTCACCGTTGGCCGCGAAGTACGCGGTGACCTTCCCGGTCTTGTCGGTATAGGTGAACATCCAGGGGCGGTCGGTGCCCGGCTCGCAGCCCTGGCTGTAGGAGAAGTTCTTGCCGCCGTCGGCGGAGTGGAACATGGCGTTGCAGACCAGTCCCTCCTGGTCCATGCCCCACACGCCGCCCTTGCTGTCGACGGCGAGCTCCGTGTCGCCGCCGCCGAGGCCGCCGTTGTCCTTCATGTCGGGGACGACGCCGATGTTGTGCCAGTGGACACCGCCGTCCTCGGACTTCCAGAAGTCGGAGCGCTGCTGGGCGCTCGAGCCGGGGCCCGAGACGTAGATGGACCCGTCGGGGGCGATGGCGATGTCCGGCTCACCGTCCAGGCGGACCGGATCCACGATGGACGCGTGATCGAAGGTGATACCGCCCGAGAGGGCGGTGCCGGGTGCCGGCGCAGCGGTCTCGCCGTCGGCGGTTGGGGCCACCGTCGCCAGTGCCACCAGGGCCAGAACGATCAGGAGCAGCGGGCGCTTCTTCACGGGTTCTCCTCCACCTCGAGCGTTGGATGGGCAGCGGCCGTCCGGACCGCCTTCTCCCGCACTCAGTTCGCGGCCCCCGCCTTCACCCCTTTGTGCATCTGCACAAACCCAGGCGCGGGCCGTGAGCGGATCCGCGGTCTCGGCATGTTGGTGCACTTGCACAAAGGAAGCCGAGCTCGACCCCCCGAACCCTCCTGGCCAGAGTTGCAGTACGGCACCGAAGCGGGTCCATCCGAAGACGGCAATGGCGGTAGGAGGAGGTAAGCGACATGAAAAGACGGCTCGGAGCGGGACTGGCATCGATCGGCCTCGTTCTCGCGATCAGCATGGGCGTCGCCCCCGCGGGCGCGGCCGACACCACGAGTCTCACCGTCGGGTCCCTCACCAAGACCGGCGGCCTGATCGCGGTGTCCGGCTCGCTGGCCCTCGGCACCGACGCCCTCTCGGCGGTCACGGTCGGGACGGACGGCGCGGGTGACGCCACCCCGCCGAACGCCGGCCTCGACATCGGGAACCTCACCGTCACCCCCAACCTCACGAGCAAGACGCTGAAGTTCTCGCTCGAGTTGAAGGACGGATCAGCGGCCGGCGGCGTGGCGCCCGCCTCGGGCGTCGGGGTCCCTGTCGTCGTGAACGGCGAGGACCACACGTGGTGGCTCGGGGGCGGGAACGCCGGATCGAACCTCGGGAAGACCGGGAAGTGGACCGGCCTGTGCACGAACGAGGACGCCACCGGAGCCCGCGGCGGCTGGGACTGCACCCGCGCGCTCACGGGGGCCATGGACGGGACGCACGTGGAGTGGACCCTCGCCTTCAGCAAGGTGACGCCCACCATCACGCCGGGCTCGACCATCGACCTGTCCGGAGCCGGGGCGGCGAGCGTGCCGGAGAGCTTCCTCTGGCCGGTCGGTGCGGCCGGCGACACGCTGGGGGTCGACTCCGCCTCGACGTACTTCCAGTACCTGGTACCGGGCGGGATCCAGATCGCGGTGCGCCCGGCGGGCGTGACCCCCACCGAAGACGACTTCGTTGGCACGGGGACCTTCACCGCCTCCAGCGGCGCATACAACGGCACGATCACCGCTCCCACGGCCTCCGGGACGTACACGGTGACCGTGCGGTCCTGCTTCGGGACTGGCGAGAACCCGACCTGCGTGACGGGGTCCCAGAACATCACGGTCTAGCCTCGAAACAGATCGGAGACGACAGAAGGGCCGGAGCGGAACCGCTCCGGCCCTTCCTCTCTGCTAGCGGGTCCAGGGCGTTGATTCGGCTTCCCGGAAGAGGATCTTCGCTGGACCCTGGAGGAACCCCTGTTCCCGGGAGCCGGCCCTGCCGACCCGCTGTCACCTCGTGCTCCTCGTTCCCTACCCCGGTTCGGAGCCGAAACACCCTTTTTTTCGGATTTCCGTGTATCATCCCGCCTCTGGACCCGGTTGGAGGCACCTCGAACCTTGTGCATCCGACCACCCCCAGGTAGGGTCGAGGCGGCGATTGCAGCACGGATTGTCCGATTCGCCCGAAATTTTTTGTGCAAGTGCACCAGGTTTTTTTGCTCCCCCGGTTTTGAGGCGCCCCCGGGGGGAACGAAAGGGCCGCGACTGGACCCGCGGAGGAGCCAAAATTGAAAACGGGGAGAGGGAAGACAGCGGCGCACGCCGCTGAGGGTGGGGTAAGCAGCAACACGAGCACCAAGGCACGGACCTATCTCAGGGACGTCAGCAAGGACGCCGCCATGTCCGCCCTGGTGGACGAGGCCCGCTACGACGTCGCCTCGGACGAGGAGCTCATCACCCGGCACCGCGGCGGCGACGCCCGGGCCGCGGAGTCGCTTCTGTCCCGCTACCGGAACTTCGCCCGCATGAAGGCCCGGTCCTACTTCATCGTCGGCGCCGAGCGCGACGACATCCTGCAGGAGAGCATGATCGGCCTGTACAAGGCCATCCGGGACTTCCAGGAGGACAAGCAGGCCTCCTTCAGGGCCTTCGCGGACGTCTGCATCACCCGGCAGCTCATCACCGCCATCCGCAGCGCCCGGTGCCAGAAGCACGTCCCCCTGAACTCCTACGTGTCGCTCAACAAACCCCTCGCCGCCGAGGGGGACGCCGACCGCGTGCTCATGGACATCCTCGCCGGCCCCGGCATCCTCGACCCGGCCGACGTGGTCATCGCCACGGAGGAGCTGGTCGATATCAAGGCCGCGTTCGAGGATCTCCTGTCGGGGTTCGAGATCGAGGTCCTGCACCTCTACGCGGACGGCAAGTCCTACCACGACATCGCGAAGCTGCTGGACCGCGAGGTGAAGTCGATCGACAACGCGCTGCAGCGCATCAAGCGCAAGATCGAGTTCTACCTGCGGAACCGCGACCTCGAGACGGTCCCCGGCGCCCGTCGGCAGAAGCCGGTACACACGGCGGCGCTGCCCGTGCGGGTCGCGACGTCCGTCTGATCCGCTGCGCTTCTCCCCTACACGCTGAACGTCACGGCCGTCGAGGCCGACGCGAACCCGCTCGCCACCTGTCGCACGTAGAGCGTGTGCGTGCCGGCCGCGAGGCCCGTCACCGGCACCGCCGCGCTCCAGGAAGACCCCGGATAGTCGGTGAGCGAGGCGATCGTGGGGTTGGCGAACGTGGGGTCGTCCACCGACAGCTGGACCGATCCGGCCGGTACGGGAGCCTCTCCCCACGCCCACGACGTGGAGGGCGTGGCGTCGACCTCGTCCATGAGGGCCTCGCTGCCCGGGGGGCCGTTCAGCACGAAGGAGAACGCGGTGAGGTTGTCGAAACGCGTCCCGGGAGCCGGGTTCCCGACGAGCGTGGGCCCGATCGGGAAGTCGAGGGTCTTCTTCGCCGCGTCGTAGGTCACGGTGGTGGTGGTCGTGAAGCTCGGAACGGGCTGGTAGGTGGCGATCTTCACCACGCCGGCCGTGTTCACCACCGAGGGATCGGGCTGGCCGATCCACCCCGTTACGTACTGCCCGCCCTCGAACTCGGCGGCCGCGTAGTACACGTTGCCGGGCGGCGCCCAGAACAGGACCGCGTACACCACGGCCTTGCCGCCGCCGGTGGTCGGGGCGAGCGCTCCCCCGAGCTCGACGTGCGCCCGGGCCGACCCGCCGGTTCCCGGCCCCACGGAGACCGACCGGATGTCGAGAGCAGGGTCGTTGGCGCCGGGGCCGCCCGAGGCGTGCCGGGGCAGCCGGGCGTCGCCCGCCGCGTCGCGCGCCCAGTTCCCCGGCGGCAGGGTCTGGGACCCGGTCGCAGAGAGGACACCGCCGCTCGCGCCAGCCGACGACACCACCGGGGCATCCGGTGACGGCGTGACCTCGCCGACGTTGGCGTACAGGCTCGGCCCGGAGAGCTGCGCGGCCTCGACGATGAATCCGCCGCCGGCGTCCTTGTCGGTGGAGAGCGTGACCTGGTTGTTCGTGTCGTTGTAGACCACGTGCAGCATGCCGTTGGGGTCGATCGCCGAGGTGAAGTCATCCAGCATGTTGCGGTCCTCCGCGGCGCCGGCGGTGCAGGCGATGCCGGAGAGGCAGATCTCGTTGTCGTGGGTGGGGTGCTCGCTGATCTTCGTGACCTGGAACGTGGGGTTCGCGCTCGTCGCGTTGAGGGACTGGGCGCCGTAGACGTTCCACGGGCCGCGGTTGGAGGGGAGGGCGGCCTTCGTCGCGGTGCCGTACCAGGTGACCCACACCCGTCCGGCGTCGCCGGCCACGATCCACGGGAACCCCGTGGCGCCCTGATCAGGAGGACTGACCCTGGATTGGTGCCAGGTCTCGCCCTGGTCGGTCGAGACGGAGAGGTACGTGGCGTACGGCGAGCTCGATTCGCTGAAGGTGACGTACACGTTGCCGGCGCGGTCCACGGCGACGACGTCGAAGAGGTTCGCCAGGCTCCCCTTGCCCGACCCGGCGACGTGCTCCTCGCAGTTCTGCCCGTTCAGGTCGCACACCGATATCACCGCGTTGCCGCCTGAGATCGTTGCGGCGTAAAGCTTTCGGTTCACGGGGTCGGCCGCGATGTTCCCCGGGTTGGGGCTGCCGAGGCCCTGCTCGCGGTTCGCCACGGTCCAGCTCTTGCCGTAGTCGTCGGAGTACAGGATGGAGTTCCCGCCGATGTCCACCTGGTCGTAGAACGTGTAGATGCGCACGGTGTTCGTGCCGGGAAGGACGGTGCCGGTGAGCCACTGCCGGTCGGCGCCGGGGTCGCTGGCGAAGAGGTTCCAGTAGTCGGGAGGGAACGTGTTGCCGCCGTCGAAGGTCGCGGCGTTCGCAAGGCCGGCGAGGTTGATCATGTCGGACCACACCACGGCGTCGTCCTTGGACCCGGCCGGCCCCGGCACGATGGCCATGGTGGCGTCGCCGGCGCCGGCGGACGGCATGGGCCGTTGCATGGGGGGCGAGGCACGCAGCAGGTCGTAGGACGCGCCGCCGTCCTCGGACTTCCACAGGAACGAGTGCGCGTACTGCACGCCGATGGGGGCGGTCACGTAGAGGTTGCCCGCGCTGTCGGACTTGATCTCCGGCTCGGCTCCGAGACGCTGGATGTCCACCCAGCGGCCGTGGCTGAACGAGATCGGCGTGGGGCCCTGCGCGGCGCCCGCACCTGGTGCCGACGGGACGAGCGCCAGCGCCGCCGCGGCGAGTGCGAGCGTCGTGGCGCCGATCCGGAATCCGATGCGCAAGGGGATGCCTCCTCGAACGGTGAGCTTGCTGTGGTCTTCGCCGCGCGCGGGGCGCTTCCTGCTGTGCAGGTGCACAAAGGGGCCGGCCGGAGGCGCGGCGAAGACTCCGGGCACACGACCCAGGAGGACTCCCATCGCTTCGACACGGATCTCGTCGCCCCGCATCGTCCTGGGCCTGGTCGCAGCGCTGACCGTGGCCCTTCCCGGATTGCTCGGGCCACCGGCTCAGGCAGCCGACGACCCGCCGCCGCTCGCTCCGAAGACCACGAACAAGTACACGGCCATGGCCCAGCAGAGCTTCCTGATCCCCACCCGGGGCGGGCAGGTCTTCTTGAACCTGGTCCGGCCCAACGTTCCCGCGGGTATGCAGGTCCCGGTGATCCTCACGTACACCCCGTACTCGGTGCTCGGCGACAGCGCGAGCGACTCCTTCTTCGTGCCGAAGGGCTACGCGCGCGCCGTGGCCCACGTGGTCGGCACCGGCGACTCCGGCGGGTGCTGGGACTACGGCGGCTGGCGCGAGCAGCTCTCGGGCTACGACCTCGTGGAGTGGCTCGGGACGCAGCCCTGGTCGAACGGCAAGGTGGCCATGATCGGCGGCTCCTACGACGGCACCACGGCCAACATGGTGGCGGCGGCCAATGCGCCCCACCTCGCCACGATCGTCCCGGAGGTCGGGATCAGCCAGTGGTACGGCTACGCGTACCACGACGGCGTGCGCTACGCCCTGATGGACCCGGCGCAGCGCCAGGGCACGATCATCGACGAGGAGGGGTTCGACACGCCGGCCGGGTTCGACTTCGGCTTCGGCGCCGTTCCCCCCACCAATCCGACCGACCCCGACTTCGTGAACCGGTTCGTCGACCGCGTGTGCCCGAAGGCCGACAAGGCCATCCACACGATCCGCGGCTACGACGAGAACCCCGACTACGATGGGTTCTGGCAGGAGCGGAACTACGTGAAGGACGCCGACCAGCTCGCCGTGCAGGACGGGCAGGAGATCTCGGTGCTGGTGCAGGGCGGGTGGCGCGACTACAACGTGAAGCACTCGGAGTCCTCCCGCTGGTTCGACGCGATCCCGGTGGACGACCCCACCACGCTCGACAACCCAGCGACGCCGGCCATCGAGAACGACGAGGGCGTGCCCTACAAGATGATGGTGATGGGCCAGGGCGCCCACGGCGGCGTCGACGCCGAGATCCCGTTCCAGACCATCCTGCATGCCTGGTTCGACCACTTCCTGTACGGCTACGACACGAACATCGAGGACCAGCCGCAGTCGATCTCGAAGACGAACGACGGCGTGGTCCGCAAGGACGCGAGCTGGCCCCCGCCGACGACCGCCCCGGTGAGCCTGTTCCTTCACACGGCCGGCGTGCTCTCGAGCGCGGCGGACGGCCCGGCGGAGGCCGCGGAGACCTACGTCGACACCGGTCGGATGACGGAGTCCGACGCGCTGACGCTGAAGGGCCAGCCCAACGCCGAGGTGCTCTGGTACGTGAGCGCCCCGCTGACCCAGGACCTGCGGATCTCGGGCATCCCGAAGCTCGACCTCACCGCGTCCACCGAGGGGACCTCCACGCACTACACGCCCGTGCTGTTCGACCTCGGGGCCCCGGTGACCACGACCTCGTCGATCTGCACGTTCGAACCGGCGCAGCAGGCCTGCACGGTGTCACGCGGGTTCCTGAACGCCAGGTACCGGAACGGCCTGGACTACGGGCAGGACCTCACGCCGGGTGCGAAGTACCACGCGGTGGTCCGGTTCATCGACCAGGACTGGGTGCTCAAGGCGGGGCACCGGATCGCAGTGGCCCTGATGTCGTCGAACGTGCACTGGGCGCTGTCGGATCCGCTGAGAGCCGCGAACACCATCTATCACGACGCGGCGAACCCGTCGTCGCTCGTCCTGCCGGTCGTGGGCGGGCCCGAAGCGGCCACGGGAGCAGGGCTGTGAGGCGCCGTCGGCGGAACACCTGGACGCTGCTGGTCGCGCTGAGCGCAGCCACCGCATTCGTTGCGTCGCAAGCCATCCAGGCGCCTGGCGCGACGTCGCTGCCGAAGCCGACCGCGGGCTGGGAGAACCCAGTGCTGGTGAGCACGACGCAAGCGCACCGGGAGACGAGCCTCGCGCTGAACCCGGTCAACCCCAACAACATGGCCGTGTGTGACCCCTCGGGCGTCCCGAACACGGCGAACGGGCAGTCGTACTTCCATCGCTCCACCGACGGCGGGCTGCACTGGACCTTCATGAAGGTCGAGACGGCCGCCACCGACCCGCGGAAGGCCGCGTTCGAGGGTGGCGACTGCGACGTGGCGTTCGACAAGGGCGGCACGATGTACTCGGCCGACACCTGGCTCGGCGACCTCTCCGTGGGCCACAGCACCGACGGCGGCGCCACCTGGGACGGCACGCCGCTCGCCGTGACCAGTCCCATCGTCGACCGGCCGTGGCTGGTCGGCGGACCGGCCGGCACGATCCACGTCTCCTACGAGGACCTGCAGTGCTGCATGCCTTCGGCGATCTGGTACACGCGCTCCACCGACGGTGGAGTGACGTTCCTCCCGGCCGTCCCGGTGGCCGACGCCGGTCCCGACGGCACCTACACGTGGGAGGGCAACTTCGTCGTCTCCACGGACGGCAAGGACCTCTACCTCGTGTACACGCGGCGGAACGCGAACAACGCGACGACCGGGCTCGACGACGTGGGGCCGGAGAAGGTGTTCGTGGCGGCGAGCCACGACTCGGGGCTGACCTGGACCTCACATCTCGTGGCCGCCATGCCGAAACCGGCCAGCTATCTGTATCCGAGCATCGCCATGGACCAGGGTGGCTGGCTCCACGTGGTCTTCGCTTCGATGACCGACGTCGACCGGCCGATCTGGTACTCGTACTCGAAGGACAAGGCCCAGACGTGGAGTCCCGCCACGCCCCTGACGCGCGGCGCGGCCGGGTTCTCGCCGTGGATCGCGGCCGGCGCCCAGGGTCAGGCCGCGGTGACGTGGTACGGCAACCCCGACCCGACCCAGGGCCCCACAGGCTCCGGCGACTGGTACTTCTACTGGGCGCGCGTGGCCATCGGCGACGACGGCGTCCCGGCGATCACGGCCGGTACGACCACCCAGACCCCGATCTACAAGGGAAGCGCCACCATGGCCGAGTTCGAGAACGTGCGCCTCGACGCCGACGGCGCCATGCATCTCGGGATGAGCTCAATACGAGCCGGCAAGTGGTCGGTCTGGTACCAGCGCGAGTGCCCCCCACCCGGCAGCGCCAGCCCGGTGCCGGCCGAGTGCGTGGTGGCGACGCCGACACCGACGCCGACGCCATAACGATCGCCTAGCGGCCTTCCACGACGCTCACGTCGGGTCACGCCGCTTCGGGCCGCCGCAGCGCAGCCCTGAGCGAGGCTCTCGCCACGCTGAGCAGGATCCGACCGTACGGATCGACGAACCCGAGCTCCCGAGCGGGGTCGCCCCGGATCTTCCACCGGGCCTTGTGCACGAGGTTGTGGTGGAACCAACACAACAACACCAGGTTGCCGAGGTCGGTCGGCCCGTGGGGCCAGTGGGCGATGTGATGCGCCTTCAACCACCTGGTTGCCACGCACCCCGGGAACCGGCAGCATCCCCCGTCACGCTCCTCGAGCCGCCGGCGGAGCCACTCCGGGGGTCGCTTGGTCTGGAACCCCACGCCCACGCAGCGGCCCTCGTCCTCGAGGACCCACTCGATGGGCGCCTCTT
Organism: Actinomycetota bacterium; assembly: GCA_046263085.1. GTDB lineage: Bacteria > Actinomycetota > UBA4738 > UBA4738 > JACQTL01 > JBHELK01. The sequence goes on along the minus strand of JBHELK010000120.1, from coordinate 406 downwards.
CGGCCAACCGGCGCACCGTCGCCCCCGACAGGCGGACCCCGGAGGAGGTCTCCGCGAGCACCGGTCCCTCATCGGGGTCCTCACCCATGAGCGTAGCCACGTCGGCGTGCACCACGAGCAGGGGCTCGGAGGCCTGTCCCGTCTTCGTCTCGGTGGCGAGCGCCACCAGGGCATCGGCCGCCGCGGCCTCAGCAGGATCGAAGGGGTCATCGGTGGGCTTGATGGTCGCGGCTCGCTTGCGTACCGCGGCCTCGAGCTTCGCTCCCTGCTCCGCCCCCAGGCGACCCTGCACGTAGCACTCGTTCTTCCCCTCGTTCCACCACAACGACAGGTAGCGCGCTCGGTGGATCTCCGACTCCAGCCGCTCGGTGATCCGCTCGTGGCGGCGGGACTCCTCCCACAGCTC
>JBHELK010000119.1:0-84328 GCA_046263085.1 Actinomycetota bacterium | reverse complement strand
CGTGCAAGGGGTGTCTCGTGGTCTCCGTGCAGTTCGTCGACTCGGTCAACCTCCTGAGCCCCGGCGGCTCGACGCAGCCGAACGTCGACGCCGTCCGCTGGACCGGCAACAACTCGACCTGGATCGACGCGCAGTCGAACTCCTGGGGTCCGATCGCTCCCGGCTGGGATCCCACCGGGACCGCCGGCATCCTCGTCACGAACCCCGCCCTGGCGAAGGTCGTGGAGGAGGTCTCCCAGAAGCACCCGGCGTTCTGGGCGGTCGGCAACGGCGCCGCTTTCCGGGGAGGTGTTCTCGGCCATCCCACCATCGCGGCCCCGCACCTCGGGCCCTCGGCGATCATCGTGGGCGGGATGGACTCCGGCTACGTGACGACCTGGACGGGCTTCTCGGCGCACGTCGTCTCCGACGCGTGCAACGACTGGGGGGCGTACTGGAACAGCACGACCGGCTCGGCCGACACCGTGGGCAGCGGCACGAGCTCCGCGACCCCGTTCGCCGCGGGAGGGGCCGTGGACGAGCTGCTCGAGGCCCGGAAGATCTTCGACGACCACTCGACGGGCGTGCACAACGGCGTCGTCGCCTCGGGCCCCGCGGGTCTCGTCCCCTCGGGACCGCTCGCCGACGGCGTCTTCACGATGGCGGAGTGGAAGCAGCTCCTGTTCCACACGGCCACGGCCCGGCCGGTCGCGCAGCCCGAGGACGGGCCCACCTGCAGTGGCACGGTCCAGTTCGATGCGTCCCCGGTGAAGTGGTCAGATGTCCCGTCCCAGTTCCCCGAGTACATCGACATCGGCTACGGCGCGGTCGACGACCCGGCCAGGGCTTTCGCGAAGCAGGTCCTTCACGGAACGGCGGCGCTCCCGGCCCGGCCGCAGACCGATCAGTACTTCGCGGTGGACTCCCAGGTGCGCTCGGTGACGTACCAGGTCTACAGCACCGGTCCCTGATCCTCGCGTAGGCTCGACGGCGAGATGAGCGACACGGATCTCGCCTTCGCCTCGGCGCTGGAGCAGGCGGACCTCGTCCGTCGCGGCGAGGTGTCGCCGGTCGAGCTCGTCGAGCTCTACGCGAACCGGATCGAGAAGCTGAACCCCGAGCTGAACGCCTACGTCACGCCGACGCTGGATCGCGCGCTGGACGAGGCCAGGGGGTTGGTCCCCGCGTCCGGCGGGGGGGCGCCCTTCCACGGTGTGCCGATCTCGATCAAGGACCTCAACGACACCGCCGGCGTGCGCACCACCCAGGGGAGCGCCGCGTTCGCCGATCGGGTGCCGGAGCAGGACGACGACGTTGTCGCCGCCCTGAAGCGCGCCGGGTTCATCGTGCTGGGCAAGACGAACACACCCGAGTTCGGCAACGGCCCCTGGACCGACCCCCTCGCGTACGGCTCGACCCGCAATCCATGGGACGTCGAACGCACGTCGGGCGGATCCAGCGGAGGAGCCGCGGCCGCGCTGGCCGCCGGCCTGTGTCCGATCTCGCAGGGCAGCGACGGGGGCGGGTCGATCCGGATCCCCTCATCGTGCTGCGGCCTGTTCGGGCTCAAGCCGACCCGTGGGCGCGTGGCTGGCCCGTCGCGCCCGGCGAGCACGCTGTCCACGAACGGGCCCATCGCCCGGACCGTCGCGGACGCCGCCGCGATCCTCGACGTCATCGCCGGCCCATCGCTCGGCGACGCCTGGTGGGTGGGGCCGCACGACGGCGCGTTCCTGGACGAGGTCCGGCGAGAGCCCGGCAGGCTTCGCGTCGCCTTCACCACGGAGTCGGTGCTGGGGGTGCCCGTCGCGCCGGGGAACCGCCGCGCGGTGGAGGACGCCGCGAAGCTGCTCGAGGAGCTCGGGCACGAGGTGGCGGAGGAGGTGCCGCCCTGGACGGAGTCCGTGATGCACGGGTTCTTCAAGATCTGGTGTGTCGGCATCGCCGCTCGCGAACCGGTGCCCGATCTGAACCGGGTCGAGCCCCTGAACCGGGTCATGATCGAGGAGGGCCGCCGAGTGTCCGCCGCCGAGTTCCTCGCCACGTGGACCACCCTGCATCGACAGCTGCTTCCGGTCGTGCGGTTCTTCGACCGCCACGACGTTCTGCTGACGCCGACGGTGGCGACCCCCCCTGTCACGATCGGCCAGTTCAGGGATCCCGACCAGCCGCTGAACGAGTTCTTCATGGCCGGGACGTTCGCGCCCTTCACATCCATCTGGAACACGACGGGTCAGCCGGGAGTGTCCGTTCCTCTTGCCTGGGACGAGCACGACCTCCCGGCCGGCGTGCAGATCGTGGGGCGGCCCGCGGAGGAAGCGACGTTGATCCGGCTCTCCGCTCAGCTGGAAGCGGCGCGGCCATGGCGGGACCGCCGCCCGCCGGTCTCCTAGCGCGAGAGCAGGGCCCAGCCGGCGGCCACGATGATCAGGCCGGCCACGAGCGGCGCGACCACCCACGCGAGGCCGAGCCTCCCGCGGTACGGGCCGAGATGCCCGACCTTCGTCCAGGGCTTCAACCCGGGCGGACGGAACCTGATCCTCGCCATGCCGGTCACGAGTATAGGCAGCGTCCTTGACTCGCCCGCCCGAGGGGCGAACATGGAGGGACCGAGCGAGCGAAAGGCTTCCCCATGCTCACCCTCCTGCAACGCCATGCATCGACCGTCGTCGTCGCCTTCGTCACGGCGGCCGTCACCGCGGCGGCTCCGGCCATCGCCGCGAACGTCACGAACGCCGACAAGGTCGACGGCTTCGACGCCGTGAGCTGCAAGGCCTCGGTGGCGAACCGCGACCGGGTGCTCGTCGCCACCTGCCCGAACGGCTACCTGCCCGACAACGCCATCAAGAAGGTCGGCGACGCCGATCAGCTCGACGGCATCGACTCGACCGGCTTCTACCAGGCGGGCAGCACCGTGGCCAATGCCGAGCGCGTCGGTGGCTTCTCTCCCGACCGGCTCACGCGTGTGGGGTACGCCGCCAGCGCCTCGAGTCGCACGCTGGTCGGCAAGAGCGGCTCCGTGATCTCGGCCTCGATCCGAGCACCGGGGCCGGGCTTCCTCGTGATCCACGCGTCCTCCGACACCTACAACCAGAAGATCCGCGACCTCCTGGCCTGCGCGCTGGCGGTCGACGGCGACGAGGTCTCGTCGACCCGCCGGTGGTTCGTGGTGAACGGCGTGAACTCCGACGACGACTGCGCCACGGACGGGGTGGTCCCGGTGACGAAGGAGGGCGAGCACACCGTCGAGCTGACGGCGGTCGCCGTCGACAGCAAGAAGACGACGTTCGGACGCACGGTGCTCTGGGCCTTCTTCGTCCCCTTCGACGGGAACGGGGAGCCGCCGCACGCCTAGCCGCGACGCCCCCGCGAGTCGGCAGCGCACCGCCCCGATATATTTGGCCGCGTGCCCACCGAGAAGCACCGGATCATCGTGGCCAAGCCCGGCCTCGACGGCCACGACCGCGGAGCGAAGGTCGTGGCCCGGGCGCTGCGCGACGCCGGTTTCGAGGTGATCTACACCGGCCTGCACCAGACGCCGGAGCAGATCGTCGAGGCCGCCATCCAGGAGGACGCCGACGGCGTCGGATTGTCCTGCCACTCGGGGGCCCACATGACGCTGTTCCCGAAGGTCATCCGGCTGCTCCGCGACCAGGGCGCCGGCGAGATCCTCGTCTTCGGCGGCGGCATCATCCCCAAGGAGGACATCCCGAGGCTGGCGGAGGCGGGCGTCGAGAAGATCTTCACACCCGGTGCCCCGACCACCGAGATCGTCGCGTGGCTGCGCGAGCGACTCGGCGAGACCGAAGCAGCGAGCGCGTGAGGGACGGGGATGGGGTCGTGAGCACGGACGCCGGGGAGGGGGTTGGGGAGGGGTAGCCCCTCCCCAATACGAATGGATCTCTACGAACACCAGGGGAAGGAGCTCTTTCGTCAGCACGGGATCCCCACGCCCCGGGGCATCGTGGCCCGTTCCGCCGAGGAAGCCCGCACGGCCGCGGAGGAGCTCGGCGGCGGGGCCGTGGTGAAGGTCCAGGTGCAGATCGGGGGGCGGGGCAAGGGCGGCGGCATCGTGGTGGCGAAATCGCCGGAGGAAGCGGCGGCCGCCGCCGAGAGGATGCTCGCCGGGGGCTTCAAGGACATGCCGGTGACGCGCGTGCTCTGCGAGGAGCTCGTCGACATCGACAGCGAGTTCTACTGCGCGATCACGCTGGATCGGGGAGCGGGAACGTTCCTGGCGATGGTCACGGCCGAGGGCGGCATGGACATTGAGCAGCTCGCGGAGGAACGTCCCGACGCCATCCGTCGCGCGCACATCGCTCCCATGCTCGGCGTGCACGGGTACCAACTGCGGTGGCTCACCGGGACGCTCCCCGAGGACGCCCGAGCGGGCGCGTCGGAGATCCTGCAGAAGATGTACGAGGTGCTGCGCGCGGCCGACGCCACGCTCGTGGAGATCAATCCGCTCGCCAAGCTCGGAGACGGCCGCGTGGTCGCGCTCGACTCCAAGGTCACCGTCGACGACAGCGCGCTGTACCGGCAGCCGGAGCTCGCCGAGCTGCGCGGGGAGTTCCCGATCGACCCGACGGAGGCGCGCGCCAGGGAGAAGGACCTGCAGTACGTGAAGCTCGACGGCGAGGTCGGGATCATGGGCAACGGCGCCGGCCTCGTGATGTCGACCCTCGATCTCGTGGCGCTCGCCGGCGGGCGACCGGCGAACTTCCTGGACGCCGGGGGCGGCTCGCGCGCCGACGTCGTGGCCACCGCGCTCGAGGTGATCCTGTCGGATCCGGCCGTCCGCTCGGTGCTCATCAACATCTTCGGCGGCATCACGCGGTGCGACGAGGTGGCGAAGGGCATCGTGCAGGCGCTCGGCATGATCGAGGCGACGGTGCCGATCGTGGTGCGGCTCGACGGCACGAACGCCGAGGAGGGCCGGCGCATCCTCGCCGAGGCGAACCTCGCCGGGATCGTCACCGCCGACACGATGTGGGACGGCGCGCAGAAGGCCGCCGATCTGTCGAAGGAAGTGGCCTAGGCGATGGCCATCCTCGTCGGTCACGAGACGCGGGTCGTGGTGCAGGGGCTGACGGGCGAGCAGGGCCGGTTCCACGCCATGCGCAACCGCGCGTACGGGACCAAGGTCGTGGCCGGGGTCACCCCGGGCAAGTCCGGCACCGACGTCGAGGGCATCCCCGTGTACGACACCGTGATGGAAGCGGTCCGGGAGACCGACGCCAACACGGCGATGATCTTCGTGCCGGCCCGCTTCGCCGCCGACGCCATCTTCGAGGCCGCCGAGGCGGGCGTTCCGCTGGTGGTGTGCATCACGGAGGGGATCCCGGTGCACGACATGGCGCCCGTGGCGAGCTACCTGCGGGGGAGCGACTCCGTGCTGATCGGACCGAACTGCCCCGGGCTCATCTCCCCGGGCCAGGCCAACGTGGGGATCATCCCGGGAGAGATCTGTACCCGTGGACGGGTGGGTGTCGTGTCGCGCTCCGGCACCCTGACGTACCAGATCGTGCACGAGCTCACGACCCGGGGCATCGGGCAGTCCACGTGCATCGGCATCGGGGGAGACCCCGTGCACGGGCTCGGATTCATCGATGCCCTCGAGCGGTTCGAGGCCGATCCGGAGACGGAGCTCGTGGTGCTCATCGGTGAGATCGGCGGCGACGACGAGGAGCGCTCGGCGCAGTACATCGCGGAGCACATGGCCACGCCCGTCGTGGGGTACGTCGCGGGGTTCACCGCGCCGGCGGGCAAGCGGATGGGCCACGCGGGGGCCATCATCACGGGCTCGCGCGGCACCGCGCAGGCCAAGGCCGAGGCGTTCGAGAAGGTCGGTGTGAAGGTCGGCAGGACGCCGAACGAGGTCGGGGAGCTGGTCGAGGCCTCGCTGCCCTCGTGACCGACGCGCCCCCTCCGGGCACCCATCCTCCCCGTCGCGATCGCTCCATCCCATGGCTCCGGGCGCTCCGGATGGGCTCCGGTGTCTTCCTGGCCGTCGCGCTGATCGGCGAGGCGATGGCGTTCGTCGTGTACCTCGCGCTCCGGGTGTCCGCCGGCACCGGCCACCTCGGTCTCGTGGACACCCTTCGACTCGGCGCGATGTACTTCTTCGCCTTCCACCACGTCACGATCACGACGTCCGTCACGGCGTCGATCGCCGTGGTCCGGGACTCGGGCCCCTCCTTCGGGTACCAGGTAGCGCTGCTGTCGGTGACCGGCCTCGCCGTCTGGTTGCTGTTCCGATCCGGGCGCCGGCTCGCGTCCGATGCCGACGGAGGCACGTGGCGGCGGATCCTCGGCGCTTCCAGCGTCGCCATCCCGTACGCGCTCCTCCCGTTCCTCCTGTCCTACGTGACGTCGCTGGGTCGTCGAGGCCCCGTTCGCCTCGACGCCGACCATCTCGGCGCGCTCCTCGTGCCCCTCGCCCTGGGCGCCGTTGCGGGCGGCGCGGGCGGCCTGTTCTCGGGGGACCGGGAGCGTGCCGCGCCGGGGAGCGGCCGGGAGCGCGTGCTCGCCGCGCTCGCCGGCGGGTGGCGCGCGTTCCTCGCCGCCTTGGTCCTGAGCTTCGTGGGCCTGCTCGTGCTCGCCGCGGCCAAGCCCGAAGCGACGAGGCGCTACGTCACCGCCGTCACGAGCGGTGCCGGCGGCGCGGCCGGCTTCGCGCACCACGTGCTGGCGTTGCCGGATCAGTCGCTGTGGGTGCTGGTCCCGGCGATGGGCGGATGCGACGCGCTCACCGGTCGCTTCGGGAGGTCCGACGTGGACATCGATCTGCTGTGCTACGGCCACTTCCCGGGGCCGCGAGCGTCGCTTCGAGTCGGCGCCCAGGACGTCCGCCTCGGGCAGCATCACGGCCGGATCCGGCCCCCGGAGGCGGTCGGGTTCGAGACCGCGCCACCCCCGTACTTCCTGTTCCTGCTGGTGCCGGCGCTGGCCACGGTCTCGGGAGGACTCGCGGCGGCCCGCCGAACGCGCTCGACGCGTCGATCGAGCGCCCTGGCCGCGGGTGCCGGTTCCGGCGTCGTGTTCGGCGTGCTCGTCGGCGCCGGCGCGTGGCTCGCCGGTATCGGCTTCTCCGCCTCGGCCAGGGTCGTGGAGGTGGGACAGCTCGGGCACGGCTCCGTCGGACCCCGGCCGGTCACGGGCGGCCTCGTCGCCCTCCTGTGGGGGGTTGCGGGCGGCGCCGTCGGCTCGCTCCTGGCCCGCTCTCCCGAGTCGGACGCAGCGCCGGATTGATCGAGCCGACATGCAAGAGGGCCCCGCCGAAGCGGGGCCCTCCGCGATGCGGTGGTGCGCTCGATCTACGGCGCGAAGCCCCCACCTGCCGGCGACGCCGGTGGCGGCGTCCCGACCTTCGATTCCTGCCATCGCATGTAGCCGCCGTACGCGATGACCAATGCCAGGATGAGGCCGATCCAGGCTCCGTACTTGATGTCGGCCTTGAAGCCGAGCACCGACGGCTTCAGGAGGACGCGGAGGATCGTGAAGACCAGCAACGCACCGGCGAGTCCCGCCTCGGTCATCATCTTCTGCTGCGTGGTGCCCGCGTTCACCTGCACGCCGGCGATCAACAGGATCTCCATGAGCACGATCAGGATCACGATGATGCCGTTCAGGAACCCGATCCCGTGCCAGCCGCTGATGCCGCTGCTGCACTGGCCCGCAAGGCAGAACTTGTTCCAGGCGAGGAACATGTCGATCAGGTACAGCAATCCCGCCCCGAGCAGGATCTTCGAGGCCGTCGACATCTTGGACATGTCGAACTGAGGTCGTTGCGCCATCCGCTCTCCTCCCTGGTAGTGATTCCCCGGTCCGCCCACGGATCGTAGGCCTGAGCGGATTCTGTTCCCTGGTCAGGGGTGAGTCAAGGAATGGAGGTCTCCGGCGCGGCGCCTGACCAGCAGCGACAGGGTGGCGAAGCTCGCGACGGCGGCACCGCCGAGCGCCACCCAGGAGCCGTACCAGGCCTGGGTGAAGGGAGGCGGGTTCAGGATGTGCAGCACCGTGCCCAGGACGCCGGCGAGGGCGAGACCCGGGAGCGCGGCCTTCGCTATCCACCCATGCCGCACCGTGCGGGCCACCAGGAACGCGGACAGGGTGAGCCCGACCGCCGAGGCGGCTGCCTCCACCAGCGACCACCGGGGCGGGTCGTACTCCCAGCCGCCGAACATGCCGGAGCCGACGCCGAAGTGCGTCCACGGGAGGACCGATGCCGCGGCGGCGACGGCGAAGGCCACCGTCGCCAGCCGCAGGAGCGGGTTCCTGGGGCGGGGCGGGACCGGCGCCGGGGCCGGGGACCCTTCTGGACCCAGCACCTCCGCAAGACACTCACGGCCGATCACCCGACCGCGCACGGGAACCGCGCACGCCAGGCACAGGGCCCTCCCGCAGGATTCGCAGACGGCGACCGATGCGGTGCCGGGGTGGGAGTCGCACCGCGCCGCGCTGCGCGTTGCCTGGTCGTCGGGCGGCATCCACCTCAGCTTAGCCTCGGGCGGGCGCCGGCCAGTTGCATCGTTCGCGAGCACCCCCTACCGTCCGGCGACGTGATGGCCCGGGTCGCGGTGCTCGCCTCGGGGAACGGGTCCAACCTCCAGGCGCTCCTCGACGACCCCGTCGTGCGCCCCTGGATCGCGCTGGTCGTCTCGGACCACGAGGCGTCGGGAGCGTTGCAACGCGCGGACGCTGCCGGGGTGGGCTCGATCTTCCTGGACCCGAAGGCCCACCCGGACCGCGAGGACTACGACCGGGGACTCCTGAACGTGCTGTCGGTCGAGAACATCGAGTACGTCGCGCTGGCCGGGTTCATGAGGATCCTGTCGGCCGACGTCGTTCGGGCCTTCGAGGGGCGGCTGCTGAACATCCATCCGTCGCTGCTGCCGTCGTTCCCCGGCGCTCACGCCGTCCGCGACGCGATGCAGTGGGGAGCGAAGGTCACGGGCGTCACCGTCCACCTCGTCGACGAGGAGGTCGATCACGGCCCGATCGTGGTGCAGGAGGCGATCGAGGTGGCCTCGGATGACGACGAGGCCTCGCTCCTGGAGCGTGTCCACGAGGTCGAGCACCGGCTGTATCCGAGGGCCCTCCGGGCCCTGGTCGAGGGACGGTTGAAGGTCGAGGGGCGTGTCGTGCACGTGCTGGAGGACGGGTGATGAAGGTCCGGCGGGCGCTCGTGTCGGTGGCCGACAAGACCGGTCTCGTCGACCTGGCCCGGGCACTGCGCGAGCTCGGCGTCGACATCGTGTCGTCCGGTTCGACGGCCGGCGTCATCCGCGACGCCGCGCTCGAGGTGACGGCGGTCGCCGACGTCACGGGGCATCCCGAGATCCTCGGGGGGCGGGTGAAGACGCTTCACCCGAAGATCCACGGCGGGATCCTGGCCGACCGCCGCGATCCCGAGCACATCCGCCAGCTCGAGGAGCTGGGGATCGAACCCTTCGACCTCGTCGTGGTGACCCTCTATCCGTTCCGGGAGGCCGTCGCGAGCGGCGCGTCGCCCGACGAGATCGTGGAGCAGATCGACATCGGCGGGCCGACGCTGGTCCGGGCCGCCGCGAAGAACTTCGAGTCGGTGGGCGTCGTGGTCAGTCCCGCCCGGTACGCAGAGGTCGTGGAAGAGCTCCGGGCCGGCGGGGAGCTCTCGCGCGAGACGCGGCGCGCGCTGGCCGCCGAGGCCTTCCGCGAGATCGCGGCCTACGACGAGGCCATCGCGTCGTGGTTCGCCGCCGGCGACCCGGCGGAGCTCCCGGCCCTGCTGTTCACGGCGCTCGAGAAGATCGAGGACCTCCGCTACGGCGAGAACCCTCACCAGCGGGCCGCGCTGTACCGGCTGCCCGGCGGCCCCGGGCCGCTTCACGGCGCGCGCGTGCTGCAGGGCAAGGCGATGTCGTTCAACAACTGGCTCGACGCCGAGGCGGCGTTGTCGCTCGCGGCCTCGCTGCCGTCGCCGGCTGCCGTGATCGTCAAGCACAACAACCCATGCGGCGTGGCCGTGGCCCCCTCGCTGGAAGAGGCGTACCGCAGGGCGTTCGCCTCGGACACCGTCTCCGCGTTCGGAGGTGTGGTCGCGGTGAACGCGGCGCTCGACGATGCGGCCGCGGCCGCCATCGGCGAGGTGTTCACCGAGGTGGTTGTGGCGCCGTCGTTCTCGGAGGGCGCGCTCTCCCTGTTCGGGGAGAAGAAGAACCTCCGGCTCCTCGAGGCACAGGTCGGGCCGAGCTCGATGCCCGACGTGCGTCTGCTCCCCGGCGGAGCCCTCGTGCAGGACAACGATGCCGTGACCGAGGGGCGGAGCGACATGAAGGTCGTGTCCTCCCGCGATCCGTCGGTGGAGGAGTGGCGCGACCTCGTGTTCGCCTGGGTCGTCGCGGCCAGGGTGAAGTCCAACGCCATCGTCCTGGCGCGCGACGGCGCGACGGTCGGCGTCGGTGCCGGCCAGATGTCGCGTGTCGATTCGGTGGAGATCGCCGCGAAGAAGGCGGGGGACCGCTCCCGCGGATCGGTGATGGCGAGCGACGCGTTCTTCCCCTTCCGCGACGGCGTCGACGCGGCGGGCGCCGCCGGGGTGACCGCCGTGATCCAGCCGGGCGGCTCGGTGCGCGACGACGAGGTCCTCGCCGCAGCGGAGGAACACGGCATGGCCATGGTGCTCACGGGCCGCCGCCACTTCAGGCACTAGGCTGCAAGCCATGACGGCGACCATCATCGACGGCAAGGCCATCGCCGCCGACGTCCGGGCCGAGGTCGCGGAACGCGTCCGCAAGCTCGCCGAGCGCGGTGTGCAGCCCGGGTTCGTCGACCTGCTGATCGGCGACGACCCGGCCTCGGGCACCTACGTCCGGATGAAGAACAAGGCCGCCGCGGAGGTGGGCATGCGGGCGTTCGACCGCACGCTCCCGCCGGACGTGTCGGAGCAGCAGGCCCTCGAGGTCATCGCGGAGCTGAACGGGGATCCGAACGTGCACGGCGTGATCGTCCAGAGCCCGCTGCCCGAGGTTGCGCCCATCGACATCTTCGATCTCCAGTGCGCCATCGCCCCGCACAAGGACGTCGACGGCCTGCATCCCGAGAACCAGGGGCTCCTCGCCATGGGCCGTCCCCGGTTCGTCCCGGCGACGCCCGCCGGTGTCGTGGAGCTGCTCAAGCGCAGCAAGATCGACGTCGCCGGGAAGCGGGTGGTGGTCGTGGGGCGCTCGAACCTCGTGGGGCGACCGCTTTCGATCCTGCTCTCGATGAAGGGCGAGGGGCTGAACGCCACGGTCACGTTGTGCCACACGGGAACGAGGGACCTCGCGCTCGAGACCCTCCGGGCCGACATCCTGGTCGTGGCAGCCGGCCAGCGCCGCGCCGTCACCGGCGAGATGGTCACGCCGGGCACCGTCGTGGTCGACGTTGGCACGAACCGTGCGGAGGACGGCTCGCTCGTCGGCGACGTCGACTTCGACCAGGTATCCAAGGTGGCGGGGGCGATCACGCCGGTCCCGGGTGGTGTGGGGCCGATGACGGTGGCGATGCTGTTGTCGAACACCGTGCAGGCGGCAGAGCTCGCCACGGGTTGAGCTCCCCGTGATCCGCTCGGAATCGCGGCTCGAGCGACTGCTGCACGAGGGGACGTTCTGCGTCACAGCGGAGGTGGTGCCCCCGCGCTCCGCCGACCCCCAACCCATCCGGGACCAGGCGAGCGAGCTCGTGGGATTCGCCGACGCCGTGAACGTCACGGACAACCCGACCGGGGCCGTGCACATGTCCTCGCAGGCGGGGGTGGCCATGGTCGCCGGCGCCGGTCTCGAACCCGTCATGCAGCTGACGTGCCGTGATCGCAACCGGCTCGGGCTGATGAGCGACCTCCTCGGCGGGTGGGCGCTCGGCGCGCGCAACGTGCTGTGCCTCACGGGGGACCCCACCTCGCTCGGGGATCACCCCGAGGCCACGCCGGTGTTCGACCTGTCCGTCACCGAGTTGGTCGCCCTGGTGGCGAGCATGCGGGAGGGCCCATTCGATCCTCCGCCGCGCTACTTCATCGGCGTGGCCGACCTGCCGCTCGACGAAGCGTACGACCCCGCCCGGCTCGACCAGAAAGCGGATGCCGGGGCCGACTTCGTCCAGACGCAGATCGTCTACGACGTGGACGCCTTCGGCGAGTGGGCCGACGGCGCCAGGGCCCGTGGGGTCCTCGAGCGGCTCTTCGTCATCGCGGGCGTGGCGCCGCCTCGCGGGCCGAAGTCGGCGCGGTTCATGCGCGACCACCTCCCGGGGGTGGCGGTGCCCGATCGGATCATCGAGGAGCTCGAGGCTGCCGGACCCGACGCGGCGGAGGTCGGGGTGCGCCAGACGGTCGAGATCGTGGAGCGGCTGCAGGGGATGGAGGGCATCGCCGGGGTCCACGTGATGGGCCTCGGCCAGGAGGACTCGGTGCGGGCCGTGATCGAGCGAGCCGGCCTTCTCCCCAGGTCCGACGTCCGCTAGGCTGCCCGAAACGCGGGAAAGGGGCCGGAGATGGCAGAGACGCTCAGCATCGGCGGGTACGAGTTCAAGAAGCGCAGCCCACTCGGCGTGTGGGGCCTCACGTTCATCACGCTGTCGATCTACGGCTTCGTCTGGTACTACAAGGTCAACAAGGAAGCCAAGCAGTACCTGGGGGACGAGAACATCAAGCCCGGGGTCTCCGTGCTCGCGTTGATCCCCGGATTCATCCTCATCATCCCGCCGTTCGTGAGCATCTACCGCACGGGCGAGCGCATCGATCGCATGCAGGAGAAGGCGGGGGTGCAGCAGCAGGTCTCTCCCGTGCTCGGGATCCTGTGCTACCTCGTGTACAGCCTCCACACGGCGTACTACCAGAGCGGCCTGAACAAGATCTGGGAGCGCTACGCCGCCGGTGCCGGGGCGGGCCAAGGCGGAACGGCCCCCGGTGGAGCCGCGCAGCCACCGCCGCCCGCGGGGGGTTTCTCCGGCTAGACGATCGGGGTCGGGGTCAGTCCCAGACGCCGGATTCGATCCGCGAGAGCCGGCGCTCCCGGGCCAGCTCGCTCGCGTCGATGAGCTGCTCGAGCGCCTCCGGCTCGTTCAGCGCCGTGCCGAGCACACCGGCCAGGTCGCGTTGGGACAGGATGCCGACGAGCTTGGTGCCGTCCATGACGGGCAGGTGGCGGATCCACTTGTCGTTCATCACCCTCGCCGCTTCGCGCAGGGACGCCCCGGGATGGATCGTGACGAGGTCGCGGACCATGACCTGCTCGACGGTGGTCTTCTCGAGCTCCGTGCCCGTGGCGACCGCCTTCAGGATGTCGCGCTCGGTGATGATGCCGACCAGCCCGCCGCCCTCCATCACGAGGAGCGACCCCGTCTGCTGCTCCCACATCCTGCGGGCCGCGTCGGCCAGGGAGTCGTCCGCCTGATCGGAGACGGCGGCCTGGGTCATGATGTCGGAGACCCTCATCCGTTCCGCTCCTCGATGGACACGTAGGCCTGGTCGCGCGGCCCGATGTACTCCGACTCCGGGCGGATCAACCGGTTGTCGGCGTACTGCTCGCGGATGTGGGCCGTCCAGCCCGCCATCCGGGCCAGCGCGAAGATCGGGGTCATCAGGTCGGTCGGGACCCCGAGGTAGTGGTAGACGGTGGCCGCGTAGAAGTCGACGTTGGGGTACAGGCCCTTCTCGTCCATCACGACCTTCTCCACGCGCTCCGCGATGTCGTGCCACTTCGGCTCGCCCGCACGCTGCCCGAGCTCCTGTGACAGCCGCCGCAGGTGTGTGGCGCGGGGGTCCTCCGTCCTGTACACGCGGTGCCCGAATCCCATGATCTTCTGCTTGCGGGCCAGCGCGTCCTTGATGTAGCTCTCGGCGCGGTCGACCTCGCCGATCTCCTCGATCATCTTCCAGGCCTCTTCGTTGGCGCCGCCGTGCAGCGGCCCCTTCAGCGCGGCGATGGCACCGGTGACGGCGGAGTGCATGTCGGAGAGCGTCGAGGCGATGACCCGCGCCGTGAACGTCGACGCGTTCATCGTGTGATCGACGTAGAGGATCATCGTGACGTCGAGGGCCCGGGCGGCCTCCTGCTCGGGCTCCTCCCCCAGGAGCATGTACAGGAAGTTCGCGGCATGGGGCAGCTTCTCGTTGGGCTCGACGACCTCGCGCCCCGACCGCAGCCGGTCGTAGGACGCGATGAGCGTGGGGATGCGCGCGATCAGGCGGATGGCCTTGCGCGCGTTGGCCTCGGGCGACTGGTCCCACCCGTCGGGGTCGTAGGCGGACGCCGCCGAGATCGAGGTCCGCAGCATGGACATCGGCGAGGTCTGCTGGGCGAGCGTGGCCATCAGGTCGCGCAGGAACCCGGATATCTCCCGTTCCGCCACCAACTGCTCGCAGAGCTCGTCGAGCTCGTTCTGATTCGGCAGCCGCTGGTGGTGGAGGAGGTAGACGCACTCCTCGAACGTCGATCCCTGGGCCAGGTCGTGGATGTCGTAGCCGCAGTAGGACAGCTTGCCCAGCTTGCCGTCGATGTCGGAGAGCGCCGTCTGCGCGGCGACGACCTCGGCCAGCCCCTTCTCGGTCACGATTTGATTTCACCACATCCGCGTAACGCCGTCGTGGGCCGGCACGCCGGTCACGATCGCGTAAGCAGTCGGCGGGGATCCGGTCGGGGTCCGGCTGACGCGCTGGGCGTTATGCCGAGCCCGGGCACATCCACGGTTCGGGGTTGTGGATGGCGGGGGCCGAGCGGGCCGAGAGGACCGCTGCGGTGATATTCACGTCGCCCCGGCCCACCTGCCACTGCGCGTAGCCCGGCATCGACGTGGCCGTGGACCCCAGGATGTCCCTGACCTGCGCTGTCGTGAGGTAGCACCCCTTGGCCTGCACGGCGGCCTGCTGCATGAGGGCCACCGCCCCCGCCACGTGCGCCGCCGACACGCTGGTGCCGGTGAGGGCGACGTAGCGGCGGTCGAGGCCCACGGAGCCGTCGCCGTGGGCGCCGAGGAACGATCCCGGCGGCTGCAGGAAGGGCGCGATGCCCGGCCTCCGGGCCGCGACCACGTTGGTGCCCGGTGCCGACACGAGGGGCCAGTACCGGAAGGTGGCGTCGTGGAACGTGCGCTCCAGGGGATCGCCGCGGGAGGAGTAGCTCTCGAGGATCGTCCGCGAGGTCTTCGGCGTGGCCGCGACCGTCACCGCGTCGGGTGAGGCGCCCCACATGTTGAAGTGACAGGTGTCGGCCGTGGAGCAGTCGCTCGTGTCCGAGCCGTCGTTCCCGGCGGGGAACACGGTGATGATCCCGAGCTCGGACATGTCGTGGATCGCGAGGGCCATGGGGTGCCACGGGTCGTACAGCCCGTGCTGGACCCATCCCGCCAGGATCACCTTGACCTGCATGATCGCGGGGCTGACACCGTCCTGGATCCCGTTCAGCGCGACGTAGTTGAGGCCGGCGATGGCCCCGAAGAGTGAGAGACCCGTCGGGGTCCCCGTGGCATCGGTGCGGACGTTCGGCGTGACCGTGTCGTCGATGGCCACGCCCATGATGGTCGCCTCGGGTGCCACACCGGTGTAGCGGCCGCCCGAGACCGTGCCGTCGCCGGCCGCCACGCTCGCCATATGGGTCCCGTGGCCGCTGCTGATCTCGCTGTCCTGCAGGGACGCCGTGTACGTGTCCTGCACGCAGGGGTCGGCCGGCGGCGGCAGCAGGTCGCGGTGCCCCACGATGACCCGGACGTTCAGCTTGGTCCGCAGGCCGTACTGGAGGTCGGGGTGCGTCGCATCGACCCCGGTGTCGATGACCGCGAGACCCACGCCCTTGCCCGTGATGCCGAGGCCGTCCCACACGTTGTGCGGATCGCCGTTCATGGCGGTCGGGACGCTCTTGTCGAGCGCCGTCTCGAGCTGGGCGTCGGCGTAGAGGGAGCGCGTTCCGGGGGCGCTGGCCAGGGTCCGCAGCGTGGCGAGGGACCCGGCGCATGCGTAGGCCACCGGAAGCCGCTCGAACGACTGCGCGGAGATCCCCTGGTCGCGCAGGTACGAGACCAGCTGGGGGCCGGTCGTCCGGCGCTCGTCGAAACCGATCAGGACCGTGGCAGGGAGGCCCGTTGCCACCTCTCGGATCAGGGTGGGGTCCACGAAGCCGGCGCCTGTCGAGCGAGCGATCCCTCGGCCGGCGTGGGCCGATCCGGCCGGCACCGGGCCCGCGACGCCGACGTACAGGGCGAACAGCACGGCGGCCACCCGGAACAGGGATGGGCGTGTCGGAGCAGTCATGTCTTCCACTTTCTTCGCGAGGGACGGGCCGAATCCTCCTGGCGGCGCACGGACATCCGTCGATTGCCCCGGCAGCACTCCTTCTTTCCGTTGTGCCGATGCACAAAGGTCGCTGGGTGCCCGCGTCGAATGTCTTCATCCAACCGGAGGTCCTTGCCGATGCGGAAGCTCGTCCTGCTCGTCGTGCCGTTCACGCTGCTGGGACTCGTGCCTGCGATGGCGGTGTCCGCCGATGCGGGCGACAAGACGACGGTACCGAGCGCGGTGACGGCGGTATCCGGGACGCCCACCTCCGGCGAAATGGCCATCTCGGGGTCGGCGGTCTTCGGCGGCCAGCGGCCGGTCGAGGTGGCGGACGACCCCGGGAACGACGCCCAGGTCACGCCGAACGTCGGTGACTTCAACGGCACCGGCGAGCACGGCATCGACCTCATCGGCGCGGACATCTCCGTGCCCGACCCGGACACGCCGCAGCTGCTCGTGCAGTGGCAGCTCGCGGGCATCCCGCCAAGCGGGCAGATCCCGGAGGCCACTCGGCTGACCTTCCCGTTCAAGGCCGGCGAGGCCGTGTACCAGGTTCAGGCCAAGTTCTCGAACCTGGCCACGGATCCGCAGGGCGGGTCCGGTCACATCGACGGCGCCTACGAGCTCCTCGGCAACTGCATGCCGAACTTCATGGGAACCGGTAGCGCCAGCTGTCAGCACCTCGCGTGGCTCACCGGCTCCGTCGACACCGTCTATTCCACGGTCTCGGTCTCCGTCCCGATGGGCTCGCCCGCAGCGCCCCAACTCGTTCCCGGCGCGGTGCTGGAGCGCAACAACGCCACGAGCGACGACCTCAACCTCATCATGGCCGGCGTCCAGCTCGGCTTCGTCGGCGCGGCGAACGACACCGCCTCGTTCGGCGACCCGTCGTCCGCGAGCTATGCCTTCACCATCCCGACCAAGCAGGTGACGCTGGGCATCGGCCCGACCGGGACCGATCCCTCGGGCGTCGACTTCTCGACCCCGGCGACGCTCGCCGGCGACGGCTCGTTCTCCGGATCCATCTCCACGGCCGGGTTCGCGCCGGGGAGCTTCGACGTCTTCGCCAAGGCCTGCTTCGGCGCCAACTGCGGCATCCGGAGCCTCGGCGGCGTCACGAGGGTCGACGACGGCCTCGTCGCCACGCTCCGCCTCACGGACCGGGCGAGCGACAGCTACGTCTTCTGGGCGGGCGGCAAGGTCGGCGACCAGCTCCCCTACGCCAACAACCTGCCCAACAACGCCAACATCCAGAGCTGCGACAACACCCCATGCTTCGACTACAAGCTCAGGGTGGACACCCCCGGAGCGGCGAGGCTGCGGATCGCCATCGACGTCCCCGCCCGGAGCGACGGGTTCGCGTTCCGGGTCACGCCCCCGAGCGGGCCCGCGCACACGGATGCGACGAATCCCACCGCCTTCAACCGGGAGGATTTCACGGCGAACCCGCCGGTGGGCGTCTACGACATCCTGGTGCACCCGTATTCGGTGCACGCCCCCACCCGGTTCCAGATGCGCGCGAAGCTCGAGGCGCAGATCCCCGTCTTCGCCCCGGACGCGAGCGGCCGGCTGCTCCCGGACCTCCAGCCGACCCCGCCGTACGACCTCGGGTTCGCAGCGCCGGTGAATCCGCTGAACGGCCCCTTCTTCGCGCCGGACTCGGCGAACCCCCCGGCCGACGTCGCCGGCGTTCACCCCGCGTCCTGTTCGCCGGACGAGACGTTCGGCGACAACACCACCCAGGAGCTGATCTCCGATGGCCCGGACCCGGACAGCCCCCACACGCGTTGCCTTCGGTTCTCCTTCGGGTTATCGAACGTCGGACACGGTCAGTTCGACGCGTACTGGAACGGCAACGCCACCACCGCCGGTCCGGGACCGGCGTTCCAGTGCGTCGAGCGACCGGGAGAGACCCCGGCCTTCGAGACGCGCCCTGCCGGGGAGATGGTGTGGCACGAGACCCACGCCCACCTCCACGTCAAGGACATCGTCAAGCTGGAGCTCTTCAAGGTCACCGACGCGACTGCGGGCACGCTGGCTTCCTCGGGGGTGGGCCGCAAGATCGGCTACTTCCCTGCGAACGAGTCCTTCGGAAACTGGTACTCGTTCGATCAGCGCACCGACAGCTCGAAGGTCGCGGGGTGCGGCCTGTCCGGGTCCCAGAGCATGGTGGGGCTCTCGGGCGGCTGGGGGGACGTCTACCGGTGGCAGCGGGTCGGCAACTACGTCAACTTCGCGGCGAATGGGGACGGGCGCTACGTGGTGCGGCTCACCGCGGACCCGAAGAACAACATCCTCGAGACCACGGACGGCAACAACGCGTCCTACACGTACTTCGAGGTCACCGGGACCGCGACACGGGTGACCGGCGAGCACTTCACGATCCTCGAACAGGGCCGGGGATCGAGCCCGTGGGACCCGAACAAGGTGGTCCTGCATCCGAGGATCCAGGGAGGTGTCCCGTGGTGAGGACGTTGCGGCTCGTCGTTGCCTTCGCGATCGCCCTCGGCGTTCCCGGAGCGGTGACGTCGGCCCGCGCCTGGGCGGGCGGTCCGGGATCGGCGGCGGTCGTCTCGAGTCCCACCGGCAGCGACACCACCACGCACCAGATCCTCACCGACAACTACACGTACGTACCCGGGGACACGCACATCGCCCCCTTGCCGCCGCTGCAGATCGTCGAGGGGGACAGCCTGGTTCACACCAATCTCGACGGTGACCTTCACAACCTCGAGTCACTTGAACATCGGCCGGACGGGCAACCCTGGTTCATCAGCGACCTCGTCGGCGTGAGTCAGAGCGCCCCGGTGCCCGTCGAGCAGGTGCCCCCAGGGCTCTACACGTTCATCTGCACGATCCACCCGTACATGACGGGCTCGCTGCAGATCCTGCCGCGGCCGGCCCCCGTGCCGGAGTCCGGCGGCGACATCGAGGTGAACGCCGGAGACAACTTCTTCGCTCCGAAGGACCTCACCGTACCGGCGGGAACCACCGTCGAGTGGCGGAACACGGGCCAGGTGGCGCACTCCGTCACCGCCAGCGACGGGTCCTGGGACTCCAGCCCGCAGTGCCCCACGGCGGCCCAGGTCTGCTGGCAGCCGGGAGAGACGTACTCCCACACCTTCCTGAAACCGGGCGTCTACCTCTACTACTGCAAGGTTCACGGCACTGCCGGGGGAGGAGGCCATGCCGGCGTGGTCCGCGTCCTTGCGCCTGGGTCGTCCTCGACATCGGTACCCTCGCTGAACGCAACCGCATCCGGGTCGCAGGTCTCCGTGTCCGGGGGCGCGGTGTTCGCGGGCGAGTCGCCCGTATCCCTCGCGCAGGATCCGGCGGGTGACGCGCCCGGCACCGCTCAGACTGCCCAGGACACGGGCGTCGACCTGGTCGGCGCGAGCGCCTATCAGCCGGATCCCGCCATCCCCTCGGTCTTCTTCGAGTGGCACGTCACGGGATTGCCCGAGTCGGGCAGCTTCCCTGAAGCTGTTCGCTACACGATCCCGTTCCGGACGGGCGGCAAACAATTCCAGGTGCAGGCGAAACTGTCGGACCTATCGGCAACGGACCGGTCCGATCCTCAGGGCAGAGTCGGCAATACGGGCCATGCCTTCGAGCTCAGGGAGTGCATCGACACGACGGTCCCCCCCGCCGGCACCTGTACGCACATGGCCTGGCTCACCGGCTCCTTCGACGTCGCCACGAACACGATCCGTGTGAAGGTGCCGCTCGGCGCCACGCCCGAGATCGTGCCCGGGGCCGTGCTGACGAGGAACCAGAGCCCCGCCGGCGACCTCTCCACGATCCAGACCGGGTACCAGATCGCGCCCGGTGCCGAAACGGTGACGGCCGACCAGGCGGCGTGGGGAGGCAGCGACACGTCGTTCACCTACCGGATCCCGGATCGGCAGGTCTCGATCGGGATCGCGCCGGCCGGGACGCCGCTCGGCCAGGTGATGTTCGCCGTCACCACGACCGCGGACTCCACCGGGCGCTTCGCCGGGGTCCTGTCCGCGCCCGGTCCCGGGTCCTGGGACGTGTGGGCGAGGGCCTGCTTCGGTGCGAACTGCGCCACGAGGGTCACCACCATCCAGGTCTGAGCCGGCCCTCGCTTGTGCACTTGCACAAAGGTAGCCGGCCCGTTCCCCTCGAAAGGTCCCCGGGACGGTCGTGTCTTTGGGAGGAGCCCGTCGTGAAGGGGAACGGACGCACGCGGTTTCGCGGACTCGCCCGAGCGATCGTGATCCTCGTGACCCTCGCCGGTCCCGGTCTCGTCCAGGCACCGGCCCAGGCCCACGATCCCGTCGAGCTGGCCGGGGCCCTCGTTCCGCCGGTCGGGTTCGGCGTCTCCACCTTCGCCCAGCTTCCCCCGGGCGATCTCGCCACCAGCCTCACGTTCGGACCGGGCGGGAAGCTCTTCGTCACGTCGGTGCAGGGCGTTGCAGCCGGCGACGGGCCCCAGGCGCTCTCGAACGGCGCCGTCTACTCCTTCGACGTGGTCGACGGCGTGGTGGCGGGCGGGGCTCCGATCCCGGTCGCCGACGGCTTCGGCCAGGTCATCGGGATGGTCTTCGGGCCCGACGGCACGATGTACGTCTCCGACAACGACACGACCGCGTACAAGGGGAGCATCCTCGCGCTGCGCGACGCGGATGGCGACGGCACGTATGAGACGCGAGCGACGATCCTCAAGGACATCCCGAACGGCCGCCATCAGACGAACGGCATGGTGTTCGGCCCTGACGGCATGCTGTACGTCGCGACGGGCAGTGCCACCGACGACGGAACCGAATGCGGGCCCGAGCCGGCCTCGCCGCTCGCATGCCCGACCCAGGAGGTCCAGCCCTGGACGGGATCGATCCTGCGCGTCAATCCCGCGTGGCGCGACGTCGACCTGCTGAAGGACGTCACCGTCGACGCCAACGGCTACGACGACCCCGGCGTTCTGGACGACGACGAGGTCCTCGCCGCCCGGGGCTTCCGCAACATCTACGACGTCGACACCCAGCCCGGCGATCCCTGCTCGCTCTACACGCCGATGAACGGCTCGGACAACCCCGCCTCCAACGAGCCCCTGTACCGAACCAACATCTGTGACCAGCACGTCGTCGGTACCGACCCACAGGGCAACCCGATCTATGGCCCGGTCATCGACGACGCGGGGTTCCCGTCCTGCCTCTACGGCCAGCACGTCAACGCCTGGCCGCAGCCGTCGGGTGGCCATGAGCACCCCGAGATCTACGACCCGGACGACAACCTGAACGAGGCGACGATCGCCAAGTTCGGCCACTGCCCAGCGGCTCCGCCTCGGACTCCGATCGACCACATCCTGCGCCCCGTCAAGTTCCTCAGCGCGCACAGCGGGACGTCCGGCCTCGCGTTCGAGCGCGGCGACGACTTCCCGGAGCGCTACGACGGCGACCTCTTCGTGGCCGAGTGGGGCAGCATCTGGAACACGAACGCCGTTCCTCCCGAGCCGAGCGGCCACAAGATCCAACAGGTCCACTTCAACGAGGACGGCACCGTGGCCTGGACCCGGGCGTTCATGACGGGCGGCGCCCCCATCGACGTGGTGTTCGGACCGGACGGCGCCATGTACGTCGCCGATTTCCACGGCTCGGTCTATCGGGTCACGTTCGTCCAGGACACGCCGGACACGTACACCGTGGAGATCATCGACGGTCAGTTCGTGCCGCAGGTCATCACGATCCCGCGCGACGTCAAGGTCCTGTGGGTGAACGAGGACACCGTCCCCCACAACGTAACGGCAGAGCGGGCCGTGGTCGTCACGACCGAGGGCTCGGTCATCCTCCCGGGGGACGAGATCAACTCCAACGGCGACATTCCGCCGCGCAAGTCGCACTCCGCTGATTTCGAGGACGAGTCCGGCACGTGGGTCTATACGTCGACGTCGTCGGCGACCGACACGTCTATGCAGGGATCCGTGATCGTGGCTCCGGCGGACCGATGACGGGCTCGGTGCGCAAGCTGGGGGTCGCGGCGCTCGCCGCCGCCATGCTCGGCGGCACGGCGGCGATCCCCGCCGGCGCACAGCCGGCCGGTCTTCCCGCCGAGGGCATCGTGAGCTCGAAGAACGTGACCTGGGTCAACAACCAGGTCAGCTCGGGCGGCAACGCGCTCGACTTCTTCGAGCGGCAGGAGTCGAACGGCTCGCTTTCCCGGTACGCCGTGGTCGCTCACAACTTCGGGTTCGACATCATCGACATCACCGACCCGGCTGAGCCTTCGACCGTGGGCCGCTACGTGACGGTGGGCTTCAACTACCACTCGTGGGTCTCGGTGAATCCCACCCGCAAGCTCGTGGCGTACTCCATCGAGGCACCGGGCAGATCCGCGTGGCCTCCGACCGACCCGAACCTCGGCCACGGGGGCTCGAACGGCGTCGACATCGTCGACATCTCCGACGTCACGAATCCGGTGTACCGCGGCCAGGTGGCGGCTCTGGGGCAGGGCGACTCGAACGGGCCGCACACCATCCGGTGGATCGACGACCGATACCTGTACACCACCCTTCCCACGCACATCATCGACGTGGCCGACCCGGCGAAGCCGAAGCTCGCAGACGCGGGCTTGAACAACCTCTGCGGCCACGAGTTCTATCCCGATCCGAACATCCCGGGCCGGACCTACGTCGGCTTCTGCGCGCAGCCCGCCAAGTGGGGGATCCTCGACACCACGGATCCGGCCCATCCGGTCGTCATCGTCCAGAAGCAAGATCCGGAGATCAGCCTCGCCCACGAGGTCTATCCATCCGCGGATTCCTCGTTCATCGGCGTCACCGACTATCGGATCGGGCCCGCGACCGGCTACACGTACTTCCAGTGCCCGGGTGGAGGAATCCACTTCTGGGACATCAGCGGGAAGTACATGCCCGGGGCGAGTCTCACGAACCCGATCAAGATGGGGAAGTGGTTCGCGCCTTTCAACACGATCGAGTCCACTGATCCCGACCCGGATTCGAACCATCCGAACTGGGCCAGCTGCACGACCCACAGCTGGCAGTTCCAGGCCGAGCGGATGATCTTCACCGCCGGTGTTTACACGCTCGGAAGCTGGGTGGGCGATCCGACTGCCGCCACGAAGTCGAGCGGTGGTCTCTATACCGAATGGAATAGAAACCCCAAGCGGGATTGGACCTGCCGCCCGGAGGTCACCCCTCCGTGCAGCGCCGTCCGGGGGCTCGGGCCCACCACCTGGGGCAACACCACGGGCAACTTCCTCGCCGAGGGCGACTTCGTGAACGCGTCGCAGTGGTGGCCGTTCGACGCTTCCGCCGCCGATCCGGACACGGGTCGCTACGTCTTCACGAACGGGCTCGTACGGGGGTTCGACATCCTGAAGTACACGGGGCCGCTGCCGAAGAAACTTGCGCGCCTCGCTGTCGATCCTGCCGCGCCCGGAGGCGTGGCCACCGGCAAGCTCGATCGTTACGCCGTCCTCACGTACCAGGGATGGGTCAACAAGTCCCTCGCCGGACGGAGCGTGGAGGTCACGGGCGGCGGCGTCACCGTGATGGCCACGACCGCCGACGACGGCACGTTCTCGGCGAACCTCGGACTCTCCGCCGGGTCGCACCAGGTCACCGTGACCTGGACGGGCGACGACACGTTCCAGCAGGCCAGCGTCACCCAATCCGTCCAGACGTAAGACCGGAGAATGACCTTGAGGAAGACAGCACTCGCATTCGTCGCAGCGGCCATCCTGACTGCGACGTTCGCCGGCCAGCCGGCCGGGGCCGTCATTCCCGCCGCCGGTGCCCTGGGCAAGCACAACATGGACTGGAAGTGGAACGTCCCGGCCGATGTCGGCAGCGACATCGAGTTCTTCGAGCGCAAGCTGTCCGACGGGGCGCTGAAGCGCTACGCCGTGGTCGGCGACATGGGCCACGGGTTCAACATCATCGACATCACCAATCCGGACCTGCCGCTGATCGCCGGCGCTTTCGTCGATCCAGGATTCAACTGGGAGGGCGACATCCAGGTGAACCCGCGGCGCAACATCGTGCTGCTCGCCACCGACAACCTCGGTTCGACCGTCGACCACGGTGGCGGGACGAACGGTATCGGTGTGGACATCGTGGACATCACCGATGTGGCCAATCCGCAGCTGCTGTCGCACTTCGAGGGCGTGGACGGCGCCCACAACGTGACGATCATCAACGACCAGTACTTCTACACGCTGCTCCCCACCTACATCGTCGACTACTCGGATGCGAGGAACCCGAAGGTCCTGGGGCAGGCGCCGCAGATCTGTGGCCACGACCTCACGGTCGATCCGAACAACCCGACGATCGGCTACTCGGCGTGCCCTCAGTCGAGCACCAACCTGCAGATCGTCGACCTCTCGGACCCGGCGAAGCCCACCATCATCAAGAACGTCCACGACGGGAACGTCTCGATCGGGCACCAGGCCGACCCCTCGCCGGACTCATCGTTCGTGGTCCTCACCGACGAGCGCGGCGGCGGCCTCACCAATGAAACCTGCCCGGGCGGCGGCGCCCACATCTACGACATCAGCGGCAAGTACATCCCGGGGGCGAGCCTGAGCAACCCGAAGGAGATCGGGCACTGGTTCGCGCCGTTCTACAGCCTCACCGACCCCACCGCGCAGCGGCAGTGGGGCAACTGCACGATCCACGTGCTCACGTTCCAGGCGGAGCGGTTCCTGATGTCGGTGGCCCATTACTCGGCGGGCACGTTCGTCGCCGACATGCAGTTCCCGACGAAGGCCTCCGGCGGTGAGTACCAGGAGTTCAAGGGCACGACGTTCGGCGGGCCCACCACGTGGGGCAACACGGTTGGGAACTTCCTGCCGGAGGGCGCCAACACGTGGTCCTCGAAGTGGACCCGCTTCGACGATCCGAAATTCGACCGGTACGTCTTCACGCAGGACATCACCCGCGGGATGGACGTCTTCACCTACACCGGAGCGATGCCGAAGAAGGTGGCCCGCCTCCAGGTGAACGCGGCCGCCACCGGCGGGGCCATCACCGGCAAGCTCGACCGCTACGCCGTGTGGACCTACCTCGGGTGGGTCAACAAGCCCCTCGCCGGGATCACCCTGACGGTGAGCTCCGGGAGCACGTCGGTCACCGCGACCACCGCGGCGGACGGCACGTTCTCAGCTCCGCTTGCTCTTCCCGCCGGCCCTCACCAGGTCACCGCGACCTGGGCCGGCGACGACGCCTACCAGCCCGTGACCGTGACCCAGAACGTCGTCGCATAGACGACCAGGACGACAGGAGAAACGTAGATGCGACGACTGGCGCTGATCCTCACCCTCGCTCTCGTGGCGGTACCCACCGGCTCGCAGGTCGTGGCGGCCGGCCCGGATGCCCCGGCCCAGGGCGTCACCTCGACCCTGGTCGAGCACGTGAAGTTCGTTCCGTTCGAGGTGTACGGCGCCACCGGCGCCCGCCTCGTCGGCCACTACTACTACGTCACGGGGTGGAGGTCATTGTCGATCTACGACACGTCGACCCCCGAGGACCCTCAGCTCGTGAGCATCGTGCCCTTCGCCAAGGAGGACCCGAGCGACCCGCACCGGTTCGAGAACGAGGATGTCGCCACGAACGGCAAGGTCCTGGTCTTCAGCGAGACCAGCGCATCCCTCGCCGGCGGCGGGTCGAACCACCTGCGGATCTACGACGTCACCGACAAGGCGAACCCTGTCATGATCGCAAACGTCGCCGGCATCGCTCAGCACACGATGACGTGCGTCGCCGACTGCACCTACCTCTACGGCTCGAGCGGCAACATCATCGACCTGCGGGACCCCACGAAGCCGGCGCTCGTCGGCAACTGGGCCCAGAAGGCGGGCGTCTCCGGGGGCCACGACGTCCGTGAGGACGCGCCGGGGATCGTGGTCGTCTCCTCGGGCAGCGGACAGAACTGTCCGGGCGCCGTCCTCGACGTCACGGACCCGGTGAACCCGGTGAAGCTCTCGTGCATCGCCAGCACCCAGAGGACGTCCGAGTACATGCACTCGGAAACGTGGCCGAACAACGCCACCGACCGATTCATGCTGGTCGGCTCGGAGACGAACGAGAAGACCCGGTGCGGCGCGAACGCCACCGGCAACGGCGCCACCTACGTCTACGACACCACCGGGTGGGAGAGCGGCACGTACCACCGCACGGACCGCATGCAGGGCAAGAACGGCTACCTGTTCGACGGGAACCCCCCGGTGAACGTGCTCGGATGCTCCGCTCACTGGCTGGAGGCGGCGCCCTCCTTCCACAACGGCGGCATCTTCGCCCAGGGCTACTACGAGCACGGGACCCGGTTCTTCTACGTCAACGGCAACGGCAAGCTCACACCCGTCGGGTTCTTCACCCCGTTCGGCGGGTCGACGTCGGCAGTGCACTGGATCACCGACCGTGTCGTGTACGCGGTGGACTACACGAGGGGCATCGACGTCCTGAAGTACAACGGGCCCCTGCCGCACGACGCGGCGGCCGACAACGCCGTGACCCAGCTCGTGGCGACGGCCTCGGGCAGCGGGGCCACGGTCACGGGTACCGCCACCTTCGCCGGCGAGACGAGCCCGACCACCTTCACCGACGCCGTGGGTGACGGCCCAGGGGTTGCGCAGGTCTCCGACGCGGCCGGCGCCGACCTCGTGGAGGCGAGCCTCTCACAGCCGCAGGCGCAACTGCCGTACGTGGAGCTTCGGTTCAAGGTGACGAACCTCCCGCTGCCGGACACCACGTCCGGGGCGATCCCCGAGACCACCTCCTACAACTGGTACTTCAAGGCGAACAACAAGGACTACGCCGTGCAGGCCAAGGTCGAGAACATCGCCAGCACCGTCCTCGCCGACGACCCCACGAGCCCCGTGACGAGGCTCGGCCGTTCCTTCCGGCTCCGCGGGAACTGCGCGGTGGTCGGGGTGCTCAACAACTGCCCGACGCTCGCGTGGCTCGACGGCTCGATCGACGTCCCGAACAAGACCATCATGGTCCGCGTGCCGGTCGGCGCCTCGTACGCCCCCGACATCAAGCCCGGCGCGGTCCTCACGCCGTCGGCCAGCCTGCCGACGCTGTACGCCGCGAACTCGGTGCTGGTGACGAACACCACCGTCGCGGACGACATCGACTGGGATCAGTACACGATCCCGAAGGCCACCGTGATGCTGGGCGTCGCTCCCGCCGGGACGGATCCATCGACGGTCGACTACACCATCCCGGTCACGCTGAACGACGACGGGACCTTCACCGGCCAGGTGCCGAGCGTCCCGGCAGGTTCCCAGGTGTTCGCCCAGGCCTGCTTCGGCGCGAGCTGCGGATACCGCTCGGTCGCGCCCTGATCGAACAGGAAGGCATGAGATGAAGAAGCTCAGGATCCTCGCGACGGTCGTGTCGCTTTCGCTCACCGTCGCCGTGATGTCACCCGGCATCGGGCGGGCGGGGCCGGACGCGCCGGCGCAGGGCGTTGCGTCGTCGTGGGTCGAGCACGTTCGGTTCGTGCCATTCGAGGTGTACGGCGCCACCGGAGCCAAGCTCGTGGGGCATTACTTCTACATCACCAGCTGGCGGAGCATCTCCATCTACGACGCCTCGAACCCCGAGGACCCACAGCTCGTGAGCATCACGCCGGTCCCGAGCCAGTACGAGAACGAGGACGTCGCCACGAACGGCAAGATCCTCGTGTACTCGCAGACCGGGAACGTCCCGATCGTGGGCCCGGGACAGAACTTCCTGCACATCTACGACGTCACCGACAAGACGAAGCCCGTCGAGGTCGCCTCCGTCTCGGGCCTGGCGCAGCACACCATGACCTGCGTGGCGGACTGCACCTACCTGTACGGCTCGAGCGGCAACATCATCGATCTCCACGACCCCACGAAGCCGGCCCTCGTCGGGAACTGGGCAACCCTCGCCGGTGTGTCCGCGGGCCACGACGTCCGCGAGGACGCCCCCGGCATCGTCGTCGTGTCCTCCGGGAGCGGCGCGAACTGCCCGGGCGCCATCCTCGACACCACCGACCCGGCCCATCCCAAGAAGCTCGCGTGCATGGGCGCAGGGCAGAAGACCAGCGAATACATGCACTCTACGAGCTGGGCGAACCAGGCCACCGACCGGTTCATGCTCGTGGGAACGGAAACCAACCTGACGGGGCGCTGCGGCGCCAACGGCACAGGGAACGGTTCGACGTACGTCTACGACATGACCGGCTGGCAGGGCGGCACGTACAGCAGGGCCGACCGGTGGCAGACCAGGAACGGCTACATGCTCGACGGGAACACCCCCGCGGACGGCGCCGGGTGCTCTGCGCACTGGCTCGAGGCGAGCCCGTCCTTCCACAACGGCGGGATCTTCGCGCAGGCGTACTACGACCACGGAACCCGGTTCTTCTACGTGAACGGGAACGGCAAGCTCACCAACGTGGGGTTCTTCCAGTCCTTCGCCAGCTGGGCGTCCGCGGCGCACTGGGTCACGGACCGCGTGGTCTACGTGGTCGACTACACGCGAGGGTTCGACGTCCTGAAGTGGAACGGGCCCCTGCCCCGCGATCCGGCAGCCGCCAACGGCGTCACCTCGCTCGTCGCATCGGCCGCGGGGAATGTGAGCGGGACCGCCGGGTTCGCCGGCGAGACCGCGCCGGTGGTGGCGGCAACCGACCCCGCAGGCGACGGCGCCCTCGAGCCCACCACTGGGGCGCAGGACGGTACGGACCTCACCGAGGCGAGCGTTTCCCAGCCGGAGGCCCAACTCCCGTACCTCCAGTTCCGTTGGAAGGTGAGCAAGCTGCCGGGTCCGGACCCGACGGTGCCGGCGACGGCGCCGGAGACATTCGTGTACACGTGGGCGTTCCTCGTGAACGGCAAGCAGTACCAGGTGCAGGCGAAGCTCTCGAACGTCGGCAGCACCGGCACGGTGGACGACCCCGAGGGAGCCGTCACCCACGCCGGCCGGTCGTTCCGGCTCCGCGGCAACTGCGCAACCCTCGTCGCCGTCAACAACTGTTCCCACCTCGCGTGGCTCGACGGCTCGTTCGACACCGCCTCGAACACCATCACCGTGCGCGTCCCGATCGGCGCGTCCTTCGCCCCGGACATCAAGCCCGGGGCGGTGATCTCCACGACCCAGACCACCGGGGTCACCACCCCCTCGATCTACGCCGCATACAGCGCGGGCGTGACGAGCTTCGGGACGACGGTCGGCGGGCAGACGGTCGGCAACATGGCCGACGGCGCCACCTGGACCTCGTACGCCATCCCAGACCGCACCGTCAGCCTCGGCGTGGCGCCGGCCGGGACGGATCCCGCTCAGGTGAGCTACAGCACCCCGGCGGTCGTTGCCGCCGACGGATCCTTCACCGGCGCCGTGGGCGCGGTTCCCTCCGGTTCCGTGGTCTTCGCCCGGGCTTGCTTCGGCACGAGCTGCGGCTTCTCGTCCGTGGGGCCCTCCTAGATGGCAGGGAGGATTCGGCCCCGCACCTGCGAATCGATAGGTCAGCCCCTCAGAAGCTTCATCGACATCGAACAAGGAGGACTCCCGTGCTGCGACGCGCACTCGCGCTGATCCCCGCTCTTGTCCTGTTCGGCGTGGTCGCAGGGCCGTCCACGCAGGCCGGTCCCCTGAGTCCCGCGGGCGCCCAGCCGGCTCCCCTGACCTACATCGACCCGGGCCCGGGCGGCTTCATGTCGCCGAACATCAGCTACGTGGCGACGCTGGCCAACGAATCCCCCGGGGTCAGCGCGCGGGTGGTCCAGGTCGGCGCCGTGAAGCGCCTGTACGTGAGCTCGGCGAAGGGCCTGAGCGTCTACAACGTGACGAACCCGGCCGTTCCGCTGCTGATGGGCGCGCTCTACACCCACAACTGGGAGAACGAGGACGTGGCGGTCTCCGCCGACGGCCATTGGGTCCTGATGAGCGACTTCGAGGGGATCCTCTATCTCATCGTCATCCACGTGCAGGACCTGCCCGGCGGGCTCGTGAGCCTGACGGTCGAGGGGAAGGAGACGGCGCACCAGGGTAACCACACGATCGAGTGCGTCGACGCGAGCCCGACGTGCGACTGGGCCTACGGGTCGGAGGGCAAGATCTACGACCTCCGCGACAAGGCCAACCCGACGTACGTGGGGGAGTGGAAGAGCGCCGCCGGCGGCCGCACCGGTCATCACGTGACCCGCGACGCCACCGGACTCATCTGGACCGACACGACGCCGATCTACGCGCTGAACGTTTCGGATCCGGCTCAACCGGTTGAGGTGGCGCACAGCGACGCCTCGCAGATGGGCGTCAAGAAGACGGCCTACCAGCACAACAACCTCCGGCCCTACGCGGCCGAGTACAAGCCGCGGATCACCGACGAGGACAAGGCCGATCCGAACCTCCGGCCCGGCGAGCTGCTGCTCGGCGAGGGCGAGACGAACTTCTCGCCTTCGTGCAACTCGGGGAGCGGTCCGTTCACCACCTACTCCTTGCGCGACTTCGATCAGCCCGGAGCCAAGCCGTTCAAGCCGATCGACGTCTTCCGCCCCGTCCAGGGCAACTACCAGGACGGCAACCCCGAGGTGAACGGCCTGGGATGCTCCGGACACTGGTTCGACATCAGCTCCGACAACAGCACCCACGACCACATCGTCACCGCGAACGGATGGTACGAGCACGGCACACGCATCTTCGACGTCGACGGCAAGACCGGGAAGATCAAGCAGCTGGGGTTCTTCCAGCCCGTCGTGGGCTCCACGTCGTCTGCGTACTGGATCGACAAGAACTACATCTACTCGGTCGACTACGAGCGCGGCGTCGACATCCTGAAGTACGACCCGTCGAAGAACCTCGTGCCGTCGAAGGCGCAGTTCCGCGCATCCTGGCTGGCCAAACTCGGAGTCAACGACCCTGTTGCCGCCGCTGAGCGGTACCTGTGCCGCAGGGCCGCCACCGGCAGGAACACCTAGGAGGATCTCGGTTGAAAAAAGCGCTCGTTCTGGCGTGCCTCCTGATCTTCGCGATCTCCGGACTCTCGGTCGCGCCCACGGCCGACGCCGTCGGGTTCGGCAAGAACGTCGAGTGGGTGACGACCGTCCCGCTGAACAGCGACTCAGCTGGCGCCAGGCGCCTGGGCGACTGGTTCTACCTCACGACGTCGACGGCACTCATGATCTACGACATCAAGGATCCGCTGAACCCCAAGCTGACCGGCGTCCTTCCCTTCCAGCAGACGCCGCAGTTCGCCCAGGAGGACGTCGACACGAACGGGAAGATCCTGCTGATCGACGACAGTGTCATCGACGTCACCGACAAGGCCAACCCGAAGGTCATCTCCACGCACGGGAGGTCGTCCCACACCATCACGTGTGTCCTGGACTGCACGTGGGCGTACGCGTCGAACGGTGTGATCGTGGACCTGCGCGATCCGGCGCACCCCGTGACGTCGACGCACCGGTGGACGACGGGCACTCCGGTGACCAACTCGCACGACGTCACCGAGATCAAGCCGGGAATCATCGTGACGTCGACCGATCCGGTCCTGCTGCTCGACGCCCGAGACGATCCGGAGCACCCGGTGCTGATCGGTCAGGGGCCTCGGCAGAACAAGTTCACGCACGGCAACCTGTGGCCGCACCAGGGGACCGACAAGTTCCTGCTCGTGGGGGGTGAGGTCGGCAACACCGTGCCGAGCGACTGCAACAAGCCCGCCGCGAAGTTCTGGACCTTCGACGCCACGAACGGTTGGCCGACGTACGACGAGAACGGCCGCATGATCAAACAGGGCGAGTTCACGAAGATCGCGGAGTGGGGCCTGAGCAGCGGCTCGCCGACCGACGGTGAGTTCCCGCCTGTCGCCCAGTGGTGCGCCCACTGGTTCGACACGCACCCCGCGTATCGCGATGGCGGTCTCGTGGCCATGGCGTATTACGAGCACGGTGTGCGGATCCTGAACGTGAAGGCCGACGGCCAGATCGAGGAGCTGGGCTGGTACGTGCCGGCGGGCGGGATGACCTCAGGGGTCTACTGGATCACCGACCGGATCATGTACGCCACGGACTACCAGCGGAGCTTCGACATCTTCCAGTACACCGGTCCGATCCCCTCGAGCGGTTAACCGCCCGCGGCCCGCGGCCCGCGGCCCGCGGCTCGCGGAAGGCCGAGGCCTTCTGTTCCTGGCTACGCGTCCACGACACGCATGACCACCTTGCCATGCTTCGCGGGCGCCATGCTCCGCGCGAAGGCCTCGCGAGCCTCGACGAGCGGAAACACGGAGTCGATGGCCGGGCGGAGGTCCCCCCGGTCGGCGAGGCGGGCGAACTCCATGAGCTGATCTCGATCCGGTTCGACCACGAAGTACACGACGTCCGTGCCCCCGGGCTCGGCAACCGACACCACCCGGCCGCCGTCGCGGAGGAAGCCCGCCGACCGAGCCAGCACCTCGCCGCCCACCGTGTCGAAGACGAGGTCCACCGGCTGTATGGACTCCTCCCACCCGTCCTTCGTGCGATCGACGACCTCGTGTGTGCCGACCTCGTGCGCCAGGCCCGCCGTGGCGGGTGACGCCGTTCCGGTCACGTGCGAGCCGCGGTGGCGGGCGAGCTGCACCGCCAGGTGACCGACGCCGCCGCCCGCGCCGTGGATGAGCACACGATGACCGTCCTGGAGCCCACCGTGCACGACCAGTCCCTGCCAGGCGCTGAGGGCGGCCAGGGGCAGGGCGGAGGCTTCCACGTGGTCGAGCCCCTTAGGCTTCGGCGCCAGCGCGTTCGCCGGAACGACGGCGTACTCGGCCGCGGCGCCGTCACGGTTGAAGGGAACGAGCCCGTACACGTCGTCCCCGACGGTCACGAGATCTTCGCCGCCGACTACGTCCACGACCACCCCGGAGAGCTCGTACGATGGGATCGCGGGCAGGCGGTCGACGGGCCACCCCAGCTCGTCGCGGGTGATCGCCGCGGCATGCACACGCACGAGCGCCTGGCCCTCTCCGGGCCGGGGGATCTCGATCCGTTCGAGCCGCACCCCGTCAAGGCCGCCGGGGGGATGCACCCTGACCGCCCGCATCGTGTCAGTCCCAGCCGCAGACCCCGGACCGCTCATCGCCTGGCTCCCTCCCTCGTGATCAGAGGGCGGTCTGGACCGATCGCCGGACCGGTCAGGCCACCGTCACCTGCAGGGTCAGGCCCTGCGTCACGGTGGGCCACAGGTTGTCTGCCACGCTGAGCGTCACGGTGTAGGTCCCGGCCGCCGCGTACGTGTGTTGCACGGCGGAGCCCGTACCCGCGGTGCCGTCGCCGAAGTCCCAGCTGAACGTGGAGAGCGTGCCGTCCTCGTCCGAGCTGCCCGTGGCGTCGAGCTGGATGCTGAGGCCGTTCGTGGTCGCCGTTGCCGCCGGCACCGGGAGGTGATTGTCCAGGGCGAGCGCCGTGTAATAGGCGCTCTTCATCGTGTTCTCGATGCCCTGCTCGACGTAGCTCGCACCGCCCGCCACGGTCACGATCTCGTCGAGGGTGTCGTTGTACATGTGGTACGCGGGGTAGGCCGCGGCCGTTCGCATGCCCGCCCATCGCATCGTGGGAAAGCCATTCGAGGCAAACGAGGACTCATCGGAGTTGCGGTTGTTGATCCCCTCCACCGATACGAGCCTCTTGGAATTCGGGAGACCGAGGAACGAGAAGTTCACGTAGCGCAGCAGGGGGTCGAACGCCGTCTTGTCGTTGCCGCCGTACCACATGCAGAGGCAGTTCGTGGATCCGGGGTTGGCCACCGGGTAGGCGATGCCTTCCATGTCGAAACCGAGGTCGGCCACGATCTTCTGACCGGCGTCGCTCAGCTCCTTGGCGTACCGGGACGACGCCAGCACGCCCTCCTCCTCGCCGTTGAACCACACGAAGACGAGGGAGCGGTTGGTCTGGACGTTCGCGAACTCCCGGGCCAGGTAGCGCAGCAGGTTCGTGCCGGAGCCGTTGTCGTACGCGCCGTAGATCGTCTGCGGCACGCTGTCGTAGTGGCCGGTGAACACGATCCATTCGTCGGGCTTCGTGACGCCGCGCTTCGTGGCGATGATGGCCTTCAGCGCGACGCCCGGCCCTGCGTCGACGCCCGGGTCGGCCGGCAGCGAATGGATGTGTGTGTCGTAGCCCAGGGCCCTCATGTCGTCACGGAGATCCATGCCGGTCACGACCTCCATCGCCGTGCCGGTCACACGGTAGGGGTGCGCGTTGATGAAGTCCTGGTGGCCCTGCCAGATCTGTGCCCCCGTGAAGTCCGGACCGGGGAGCGCCGAGAGATCGAAGTACTGTCCGGCTCCCGCTTCGGCCGGGATCGTCGTGCCCGCGACGGGGCCGCTCACGACAGCGGCGACGGCGAAGGCGATCGCAGCGACGCGGCGGCGCATCTAGGCGGCCACCGCGGTGGTGGCCACGAAGCGTGTCTGGGCCCCACCCACCAGGTCGGCCACCGCGTACTTCGCTCCTGCCGGGATGGTCCCCGACGGGTCGTTCCCGGCGGTCAGGTTCTTGCCGGTGAGCAGCTTGCACGCGGCGTCGTAGAAGGTCAGGTCCAGGTTGTGCGCTGCCGCCGACGTGCCCTTCACCGAGTTGGTGTGGTTGCCGTCACCGGTTCCGCGAAGGTCGAACACGTAGCCGTCGAGACCCTGGGAGACGGGGGAGTACTCGCAGCGGGTCTGGAACTCGATCTCGGTGAGGCTGGGCGCCTGGCCGTCCGCGATGGGCGCGTGGATCGTCCCGGTGGAGAGGAAGCCGGGGCCGAGCTCCGGCACGTAGAAGACGTCGAAGCCGCGGTTGATGTCATTGGCGAACACGTAGCCGGGGTGGCGGTCCTGCCACATCTTGGCGGACCATGTGTTGGCGTTCTGCATCAGGATCGAGGCGATGGTCCGCGCCCCCACGCCGGTCGCGTTCCCGGAGCCGTACAGGTT
This sequence comes from Actinomycetota bacterium, assembly GCA_046263085.1. Classification (GTDB taxonomy): domain Bacteria; phylum Actinomycetota; class UBA4738; order UBA4738; family JACQTL01; genus JBHELK01. Next base: position 49,162 of record JBHELK010000119.1, on the reverse strand, counting down.
GGGCCCGTGGATGTCGGAGAAGTCGAACACGTGCACTCCGTCCTGGTACCAGGCGATGGCCATGGTCCGGCCGTCCGGGTTGATCCGGAAGACGTGCGCGGTGGACACGTGGCCGGCCCCGGTGAGGTCCTCGTTGATGAGTCCCACCTTCACCGGGCGCAGCTCGTTGCGGATGTCGTAGACGTGGACGCTCCCACCGGGGGAGACCGTGGGTGCGCCGCCGCCTCCCAGCTCGTCGGAGACCAGCAGGAACTTGCCGTCGGGGGTGGGGTCGGACTGGTGGGAGATCGACACTCCCTCGTTGTAGATCGTGGAGATCAAGGTGGGGTTCTTCGGGTCCGTGCTATCGAGGATCTCGGTGTGATCGACGGAGGCGACGTATGCCCTCGTCCCGGAGGCGTTGAACGTGATGTCGTGGGGGGAGAACACCGAGCCCGAGGTGGGGTTCCAGTCCTTGACCTTGACCGGCGCGGCCGGGTTGCTGAAGTCCCAGATGTGGATCACGTCGGACGTCGACGGAAGATCGGAGTTTGAGATGTAGACGATGGGCTGGGTGGGGTGCACCGTGGCGTTGTGGGCGCCGCGCGCCTCGGTGAGCTTGCCCAGGAACCTGGGGTTGCGGGGGTCGGAGATGTCGGAGAAGCCGATCGTGACCTGGGTCTGCGTCCCGCCGGACGGCTTGTGGCACGTCCCGCCCGTGCCGTCCTGGGACTGCAGCAGGATGTTGTGCCAGATCTGGATGTCGTTCTGGCTTGCCCTGCAGGGCAGGGACGCCACAGAGACGGGGTTCTCCGGGTCGGTGATGTCGATGACGAACCCGTTCACGCTCTCGCTTCCCACGAAAGCGAAGTCGCGGTCCTCGGTCTGGTAGACGATCTTCCCGGCCGCGTCGGTCGCGCACGAGCCGTCCGGGTTCGTCTGGCAGACCGGGTCGCCGGTGGCGCCGTTCGAGAGCTTCGTCACGTTGAACGTGGCGAACTCCTCGTCGGTTCCCACCGGATAGGGGATGTTGGCCACGAACCGGATGTCCCCGGTGGAGGACACGACGGCGTTCCCGGAGCTGCTGGCGGACACGGTCCCTGACGGGATGGCGAGCAGGGCGGCCAGGACGGATACGGCGAGGGTGGCGAACAGACGTGCGCGCATGGTCTCTCCTGTATGGCGGATGGATGTCTCGAGATGGACTACGCGGAGCGAAGTGCGCATTCCTCTGTGCACATGCACAAGTCAGCGAGTGTTCGTGTGGCGCAGAACTGTGCACCTGCACAACAGACGGTCGCGAGCGCCGGAAGGAAAGGGGAAGCCGGCAGCGAACCAGAGAGGCATGGCGCTTCGACGGCTGTTCCTGCCGGCCCTGGTCACGGTGCTCGCCCTAGCTCTCCCTGCGGTTCCAGCCCCGACGTCGCCCGTCCACCTCGGCCCGCTCGAGCTTGCCCAAAACTTCCAGCTCGTGGGCCACGTGCCGCTCATGAACCGCGGCATGAACGCGGCGCTCGCCGTGAAGGGCAACTACGCCTACGTGGGCAGCCGGACCGACGCGAAGCCGTGGGGGACGACCCTCAACCTGAATCACGCTGGCGTCATGGTCGTGGACGTCTCCGACCCGGCGTCACCGCACGTGGTCAACGAGATCGGGCCTCCGAACGAGGCCAATGAGGGAGAGACGTCGCGAGAGCTCCGCATCTGGCCCCAGCAGAACCTGCTGATCGTCGAGAACCTGGGGTCCAACTGCAGCGACATCATCCACGAGTGCTCGCCGCGGATCGTCAACGACAACTTCCGCTTCTACGACATCTCCGGGGCCAACGCCGCGGCTCCCAAGCTCGTGTCGACGTACATGCCGTCGGCGAGCCCGCACGAGTTCTACCTGTGGGCGGACCCGTTCATCCCCGACCGCGCGCTGATGTTCATCTCCTCCCCGGCGACCGGGCGTCTGCTCGTCACCGACATCTCGGGAGCCCGTCAGGGCACCTTCCGTGAGCTGGGCTCGCAGTCGAGGATGGTCCCCTCCGGCAACCTCCACTCCCTTTCCCTGTCCAACGACGGGTTCCGCGGGTACATGGCCCATCTCACCGGCGGTTTCTTCGTCACCGACACCTCGGAGTACATCAACGACGTCGCCAGCCCGCGCACGCGGCTGGTCACGCCGGCGGCGAACCGCGTGAGCTGGCCGGGACCCGGCGCCCACAGCGCGATCAAGCTCTACGGCCAGCCGTACGCGCTCGTCACCGACGAGGTGTACGGGGTGCTGCTTCAGGCCGTGAACGGTGGCGGCCACGGCTGTCCGTGGGGATGGGTGCGGATGATCGACATCTCCGACCCGACCAAGCCGAAGGTGGTGGCGGAGTACAAGCTGCCCCAGAACGATCCGAACTTCTGCACCACCGACCCCCCACGCGTGTCGTCGAGCTGGGCGTCGCACAACCCAACACTCACGCCGGACCTCGCTTTCATCACCTGGCATTCCGGCGGGCTCCAGGCCATCTCGCTGAAGGACCCCACGCATCCGATCCAGACCGGGGTGTACTCGCCCGACCCGCTGCCCGCCGTCCTGCAGGAGGACCCTGCGCTGTCGGCCGGGCAGGACAAGGTCGTCATGTGGTCCTACCCGGTGATCAAGGACGGGCTGATCTACGTGGTCGACGTGCGCAACGGGCTGTACATCCTGCGCTACACGGGTGAAGGGGCCGCCGACGTCTCGAAGATCGGGTTCCTGGAGGGGAACTCGAACCTCGGGGACGCGCTGCTCTTCGACCCCCCGAACCCCTGTGCCCGGAACCCCGTTCCGCCCGGGTACGAGGCTCAGTGCGTCACGGGCTGAGCATCCACCCGGCCCACGGGCCACAATGGCCGGACCCCTTCACGAGGAGATTCGATCGATGGCATATCGCGTGACGTTCATCCCCGGCGACGGCGTCGGTCCCGAGCTCTCGGAGGCCACCCGGCGGGTCCTGGAAGGGACCGGGGTGCAGTTCGACTGGGACTTCCAGGAGGCGGGGGCCGACGTCATGGACAAGTACGGCACCCCGCTGCCGGAGCATGTCCTGGAGTCGATCCGTGCGAACGGCATCGCCATCAAGGGGCCGATCACCACGCCGGTCGGCACCGGATTCCGCAGCGTGAACGTGGCCCTTCGCAAGGAGCTCGACCTCTACGCCTGCCTGCGGCCGTGCAAGTGGTACAAGGGCGTGCGCACCCGCTACGAGAACGTCGACGTGGTGATCGTGCGCGAGAACCACGAGGACCTGTACGCCGGCATCGAGTTCGAGCAGGGGACGGGCGAGGCGCTGAAGCTCATCGAGTTCATCGCCGATCAGGCCGGCAAGCGGATCCGCGAGGATTCCGGGATCTCGATCAAGCCGATCAGCGTCACCGGGACACGGCGCATCGTCTCGTACGCCTTCGACTACGCGAAGCGATACGGGCGGAAGAAGGTGACCGCCGTGCACAAGGCGAACATCATGAAGTTCACGGACGGCTTGTTCCTCGAGGTCGCCGGGGAGGTCGCGAAGGAACACCCCGAGATCGAGTTCGAGGACCGGATTGTCGACAACTGCTCGATGCAGCTCGTGTCGCGACCCGAGGAGTACGACGTGCTGGTACTGCCGAACCTGTACGGCGACATCATCAGCGACCTGTGCGCGGGTCTCATCGGCGGGCTCGGCGTGGCGCCGGGGGCGAACATCGGCGACGACGTCGCGGTGTTCGAGGCGACGCACGGCAGCGCGCCGAAGTACAAGGGCATGAACAAGGTCAATCCAATGGCCATGATGTTCAGCGGCGTGTTGATGCTTCGGCACCTCGAGGAGGACGACGCCGCCGACCGGCTGGAAGCCGCGCTCGCGGCGGTGATCGAGGAGGGGCGGTCCGTGACATACGACATGAAGCCGACCCGCGACGATCCGACCGCGGTCGGGACCTCCGAAGTGGCCGACGCCGTGATCGAGAAGCTGGGGGGTGCGTAGGATGCGCGCCTTCGTCACCGGGGGCACGGGCTTCGTCGGCGGTCATCTCGCGCGCAAGTTGCGAGAGCGAGGCGACGACGTGGTGGCTCTGGTCAGGTCGCCGCAGAAGGCGACGCAGGTCCGCGAGCTCGGATGCGAGATCGTGCAGGGTGATCTCTCCGACGAGGACGTGATCCGCAAGGCCGTCGTCGGCTGTGACGCCGTGTTCCACGTCGCCGCGATGTACGAGGTCGGGATCCCCGAGGCCCAGCAAGCCGCGATGTACGACGCCAACGTCAAAGGGACGGAGCGGGTCATCGACGCGACCGTGGAGGCGGGCGTGCCGAAGATGGTCTACGTCTCGACCATCGGCGTCTTCGGGGACACGCACGGTCAGACCGTCGACGAGACGTTCCACCGCGAGCCGACCGACTTCATGTCGTATTACGAGGAGACCAAGTACTTCGCCCATGAGCTGGCGAAGGATCGGGTCGCCAAGGGCGCGCCGATCGTGATCGTGCAGCCAGGCGGGATCTACGGGCCGAACGATCCGTCGATCCTCGGGATCATGATGAAGTTCATCCGCAAGGGCATGCTGCCGGTCAACATCATGCCGCGCGCCGGCTTCAACTGGGTGTACGTCGAGGACGTCGCCGACGGCATCATCCTGGCCCACGAGAGGGGCAAGATCGGCGAGTCCTACGTGCTGGGTGGCGAGATCGCGAACCTGAAGGATGCTATCGCGCGCATCTCCCGCGCTGCCGGGCGCAAGCCGCCGCGTCTCACGATCCCCGACGGCGCGCTCAAACTCGGGCTTCCGTTCGGGCGGATCGTGAGCCGGCTCACCGGCCTCCCGTCGAACATGCGCGAGATGCTCAGGAACGTCGGCGCCACGTTCTACGCGAGCGACGCCAAGGCTCGCGCGGAGCTCGGCTACTCGCCCCGCGACCTCGACACGGGCCTCACTCAGACCCTCGCCGCCGGCTGAGACCTACGGAGGCCGCCGCTCCTGCAGTTGAGTTCCGTCAGCGCGGAAGAACACCGGTTGTTCACCGATCATCCTGACCGAGAAGGCGCGCTGGTGGATCAACCGATGGTGGCGACGGCAGAGCAGCACGAGATTCGAGAGGGCGGTCACGCCCCCGTGGGCCAGGTGGACGATGTGGTGGCCGTCGCACCAGGGCGCCGGGAGGCCGCATCCAGGAAAGCGGCATCCGTTGTCCCGAGCCACCAGCGCCTTCCGCATCGGCCCGGGGATCACAGGCGTGGCCCGACCCACGTCGATCGGCATCGACCGGCCCTTCATCACGAGTCGGGTGATCGTCGAATCGCAGGCGATACGGGCGGCTGTCTCCGGTGACGTCGGACCAGTGTCCTCGAACTCACAGCGTCCGATCCCCGTCTCGAGGGCCTCGGCGTCGACGACGACGGTCAGATGCGGTCGCTCTCCCGCCACTGTTGGGCGATCCGATGAGTCGAGCCACCAGCGGCATATCCCCGTGATCGCGTCGGCGCGCCGCTGCATCGGGCTTCTCGTGTCTCGTGATGCGCGAACCTCGGCATCGATGTAGGCCCGGATCGCTGTGATGACGGTCTGACCCGATTCGGGGTCGAGATTCCCGTCCATCCGTACCATCCCCTCGAGGGTCGGCAGGACCGTCATGGCACGGCGTCGGAACATGCGCTCCTCGCGTTCGCCGGAACCCTCGTCAGCGGCGATACGCCACGACGTCACGGTGGATGCCAGTTCCTTTGGAGAACTGGTGCGGGCGGCGTCGAGCAGCATCGCCTCGGCCTCCGGAAACTCCTCTGGATTCGTCTCCTGCGCATGGACCAGCACGCGAACGGTGGAGGAGGACACCTCGCCGCCGGCCAGCGCCTCTCGTGTGGCCGGCATCCGGTCAAGCGCTCGCGCGGTCCTCACCTGACGCTTCGCATCGGAGTACGAGAGATTGGTCCGAGCCGAGAGCCACGCCTCGGGGGTGAGGAATCCGTCCTTGCGGAACGTCTGCCGGCGTTCGACTTCCGCCAGCCACCGAGCCCGGTCCGCGAGCAACACGTTCGCCGCGCGCTCGCGCTCCAGCAGCCCTTCCTCGAGCTCGGTCTCGCTCATTCGCGACGGATCCTCCATGCGCATCTCATCGAGAACGGACCGCAACGTGCTCATGTCGCGAGAATAGAGAGGAGGACTCATCCCGTCTGTGACCGCGCTCACAGTCGACGAGGAATCGCTGCATGGCACCGTCCCGGGGCTGCCTCCGACGAGCCCGGGACCGAGTGCCTGGCTCCTCTCGGTAGGATGCCGCCAACCGCCGAACCAAGGAGCTGATCGGAGATGCGAGTCACCGTCGTCGGAAGCGGGTTCGTGGGAGCGACCACAGCCATGCGGGTGGTCCAGAAAGGCCTCGCGGAGGTCGTGCTCATCGACATCGTGGAGGGCCTGCCGCAGGGCGTCGCCCTCGACATGAAGGAGTCCTCTCCGGTCGAGGGTTTCGAGCCCGCCATCACCGGGACGAATGACTACGCCGACACGGGCGGCTCCGACGTCGTCGTGATCACGGCCGGCCTTCCCCGGCAACCGGGCATGAGCAGGATGGATCTCCTCGAGAAGAACGCCGGCATCGTCCAAGACGTCGTGCAGAACATCAAGCAACACTCGCCCGACGCCATCATCATCGTGGTCACGAACCCCCTGGACGAGATGACGTATCTGGCGGCGGAGACCAGTGGGTTCGACCGCAACCGAGTGATGGGGATGGCCGGCGTGCTCGATTCCAGCCGGCTCCGGTACTTCATCGCCGAGGAGCTGAACGTCTCGCCGAGCAGCGTGGAAGCCATGACCCTCGGCTCGCACGGGGAGTCGATGGTGCCGCTGCCGGGTCACGCCACCGTCCAGGGCAAGCCGCTCACGGAGCTCGTTGACGACGACACGCTGGAGCGGCTGTACCAGCGCACCCGTGACGCCGGCGCCGAGATCGTCGCGATGCTGAAGAAGGGGAGCGCGTATTACGCCCCCAGCGCATCGATCGCGCAGATGGTGAACGCCATCGCCGGCGACACGAAGGAGGTCCTCCCGGTCTGCGCCTGGACGACCGGCCAGTTCGGCATCGACGGGGTCTACGTCGGCGTGCCGGCGAAGCTCGGGAAGAAGGGCGTCGAGGAGATCGTCGAGCTCGATCTCTCCGAGCAGGAGCTCTCGCGGCTCCGCGAGGCAGCCGAGGGCATCCGCGAGAAGTGCGCCGATCTCGGCGACATCTGACGCCCGCATTCATTACGCCACTTCGAAATCTGGTCAAGGAGATTGACGGACACGAGCCCCTCGGCGACGATGGCCGCTCATGGTCGAGACCCCAGTCTCCCGCCTGCTGCTCGAGGCGCACCGCGCGCTGGGCGGCGAGCTCCTCGAAGGCCTGTCCGAGCGCGGCTACGCCGACGTCCGCCCCGGACACGCCGCGCTCTTCATGACCATCGACCGCCGCACCGGCACCCGGCTCACCGAGCTCGCGCGGCGAGCGCGCATGACGAAACAGGGAATGATGTTGCTCGTGGACGAGCTCGAGGAGCGCGGATACGTGCGCCGCGTGCCCGACCCGGAGGACGGCCGCGCCAAGATCGTCCGACTCACGGCCAGGGGACGGAACTACGTGGCGGAGGCCAGGCGGGCCATGGCGGCTGTCGAGTCCCGGGCCCGCCGGCAGCTCGGCTGGCGCCGGTTCGCCGCCTTCCGAACCGCGCTGGAGGAGCTCGTGGGAGAGGAGCCCTCCGATGAGGAGCGGTGACCGGCGCTTCGACGCGAAGGTCCGGCGACGTGTCCAGGCCCTGGCCGCCGAGGAGTTCCCCCGAAGGATCTGGCAGAAGGATCACACGCTGTGGAGCGACGACCCCACGGAGATCACCGACCGGCTGGGCTGGCTCACCGTCCACCACGCCGTCGACCTCGACGAGCTCCAGATCTTCGCAAGGGATTGCGCGTCCGACGGCCTGACCACGGCCGTCCTGTGCGGCATGGGCGGCTCGTCGCTCGCCCCGGAGGTGTTTCGCGACTCGTTCGGCGTTGCCGACGGCGCCCTCGAGATCATCGTCCTGGACTCGACGCATCCCGACCAGATCCTGGCCGTGCAGCACTCGCTCGATCTGGATCGCACGTTGTTCGTGATCGCCTCGAAGTCGGGGACCACCACGGAGACGCTGTCGCACTTCGAGCACTTCTGGTCCCTGACAGAAGAAGGAGCCCGGTTCGTCGCGATCACCGACCCGGGCACACCGCTCGAGGACCTCGCGAAGGATCGCGGGTTCCGCCGGACGTGGCAGAACCAGCCCGACATCGGGGGCCGGTACTCGGCGCTGTCGTACTTCGGGATGGTGAACGCGGCGTTGATCGGCGCCGATCTCGCCGGCCTCGTCCGCGACGCGTCGTCCATGGAAGCCCGATGCGCCGCCGGCGCCGACCCCACGACGCACCCCGGGCTGGCCCTGGGCGCCGCGCTCGGCGAGGCGCACAACGAGGGCCGCGACAAGCTCACCCTGGTGCTGCCCGAGCCGCTCCGATCCTTCGGGTACTGGGTCGAGCAGCTCATCGCCGAGTCCACCGGCAAGGAGGGGAAGGGGATCCTCCCGGTTGAGGGCGAGGACCTCGGCGATCCCGGCGTGTACGGCGACGATCGCCTGTTCGTCTCGTACGTCGATCCCGGGGTTACCGCCGCGCTGGAGGAAGCCGGGCACCCCGTCGTCCACGTCGACGGGGAGGGACTCGGAGCCGAGATGTACCGATGGGAGTTCGCGACCGCCGTTGCCGGGGCGGTCCTCGGCATCCAGCCGTTCAACCAGCCGGACGTGCAGTCGGCGAAGGACGCCACGAAGCGGATCCTGGAGTCGGGCGACATCCCCGATCCGGAGCCCGGCGATCCGGCCGAGCTGCTGGCGTCGGCGCGCCCCGGGGAGTACCTGGCCATCCAGGCGTACGTCCACCGCGACGACGACTCGAAGCGCCGTCTCCACGACGTCCGGATGCGTCTGCGCGACCGGCTGCGTGTGGCCACCACCGTCGGGTTCGGACCGCGGTTCCTTCACTCGACGGGGCAGCTCCACAAAGGCGGCCCCAACACGGGCCTGTTCCTCCAGGTCGTGGACGAACCGAAGGAGGACGTCGAGATCCCCGGGAAGCCGTACACGTTCGGCACCCTCATCCGGGCTCAGGCCGCGGGGGACCTGATGGCCCTGCGGGACCGCGACCGCCGAGTCGTACGCGTCACACGGCGTCAACTCGAGTCGGCGTGAGCGTGCGGGACCTTCGCGTCGTCGACGACCTCGTCGACGCGGCCGTCGAGCTGTTCCTCGAGACCACTCCTCGCACGATCGCCCTCTCCGGCGGCTCGACGCCGAAGCCCGTCTACGAGCGCCTGGCCCAGACGCCGTATCCGTGGCGTGACGTCGACGCCTTCTTCGGCGACGAGCGATGCGTACCGTCCGATCATCCCGACTCGAACTTCCGCATGGCGAACGAGGCGCTGCTGGCGAAGGTCCCGGCGCGGTCACATCCGATGTCGGAATGCGACCCGGACGCCTACCGAGCGGAGCTACAGGACGTCTTCGGCTCCGGGGTTCCCCTGTTCGACCTGGTGTTCCTGGGGCTCGGCGACGACGGTCACACGGCCTCGCTCTTCCCCGGCGACCCCGCGCTCGATGTGACCGGCGAGCCCGTCGTCCGCGTCGAGCACCCCGGCATGCCACCCGAGCATCCGCGGTTGACACTCACCCTGCCCGTGCTCAACGCGGCGAAGCTCTCCCTGTTCCTCGTCGCCGGCCGGTCCAAGCGCGAGCCGCTCCGCAGGCTCATGGAAGGGGACCAGCGCGTCCCGGCTGCGCGCGTGCGCTCGGATGCGGTGATCGTCCTGGCGGACCGGGAGGCGGCCGGCGACCCGGCGGGAGACTAGGCCACGTTCGCGTGGAACGCGCGGCCGACGGCGTACGTGATGGCCGCGATGGCACATCCCCCCACGAGCATGCGGAGGCCGGAGCGGAACGCGTGCTTGCCCGTGATGATCGACATCAGCGATCCCACGGTGAACAGCGTCGTGGCGCCGGCGATCACCGCCGCGAGCTGGGCGGCGTGTCCCGAGCCCACCAGGAAGGGGAACAGTGGGATGACGGCCCCGATGGAGAACATGACGAACGACGAGAGGGCCGCCGCCCACGGGGAGCCGAGCCCACCCTCGGGGTCGAGCCCCAGCTCCTCTCGCGCGTGGGTCTCGAGTGCCAGCTTCGGGTCCTTGTGGATCACGTCGACGAGCCGCTCCGCAACGTCGGCCGGCACCCCCTTGCGCTGGTAGATCCCCGACAGCTCGATGCGCTCCTCTTCGGGCTCGGTGGCCAGCTCGTGCGCCTCGAGGTGGATCAGCCGCTCGAAGAGCTCGCGCTGCACGCGCATCGAGATGTACTCGCCGTACCCCATCGAGAACGCCCCTGCGAGCAGCCCCGCCAGCCCCGCCACCACCACGATCGTGTTGTTCACCGTGGCGCCCGTGACCCCGATGATGAGGGACAGATTGGAGAGCAGGCCGTCGTTGATGCCGAACACGGCCGCCCGCAGGGCGCCGCTGCGTCCCCCGGTGGCCGGCTTCTTGGGCTCGTCGGGTGGCACCGGCCCCTCGTGCGGGACCATGCCGCGATCCTCCCGCGAGCCGAGGAGCCGCCCGATCATGCCGACCCCCCTCGCTCCCGCAGGAAGCGCTCGATCTCGGCGGCCAGGGCGTCGGCCGACGGGAGGTTCCCCATCTGGATGTCGTCGCCGGCCGTCTCCTCGAGGCGGTGCACGTACTCGGCCAGCGCCTCGTTCTCGGAGACGAGCTCCGAGACCCGGGCCTCCCAGCTCTCGATGCTGGGAGAGAGCTCCGCGGTGTCCACGGGAAGGTCGAGGAACGCCGAGATGCGCTGGACCAGCGCGAGCGTCGCCTTCGGGTTGACGCCGGCCGGCACGTAGTGCGGCGCCGCTGCCCAGAAGCTGACCGAGGGGAGCTGCGAGCGGTTCGAGACGTCGTGCAGCACGCCCACGATGCCGGTGGGCCCCTCGTAGCGCGACGCCTCGAGCCCGAGCCGTTCGGCCTCCTCGGGCGAGGGTGCCGACCCGACCACGGGGACCTCGCGTGTGTGGGGCACGTCGGCCATGAACGCGCCGAGCGTGATCAATCGCTCCGCGCCCAGGGCGCGGCCGACGTCGACGATCGACGTCGCGAACGTCCGCCACCTGTTGTTGGGCTCGAGCCCGATGAACAGCACGATGTCGCGGCCCTCCCGGCGAGCGAAGTGGAACTCGCACGACGGCCACTCGATGACGCGGCTCACCCCGTCGACCAGCCGCACGACCGGACGCGCCACCTGGAAGTCGAAGAACTCCTCCGGATCGATGCGGGCGAACGGCTCGGCGTCCCATGTGTCCTTCAGGAACGTCGCGGCCGCGGTGGCCGATTCGCCGGCGTCGTTCCATCCGCGGAACGCGGTGATCAGGACGGGTCGTTCGAGCTCCGGATGTTCCTCGAAGATGACGGCGTCCACCGGCCAGAGACTACCCGCCGACGCAGGATCCCGACGGGTCGAGTGCGAGGGGCAGGCTGGGGGATTCCCACGGCCGAGCGGTGGCCGCCACGAGGCGAGCCACGAAACCCGGGCCCCGGTCGTTCTGCGCGGAGGATCCGCCCGACAGGATCCCCTGGATCAGGTCCTGCACCGAGCGCCGTTCCATCATCCCGCCGTGCGGCGCGCCGACGAGGTACGTCTGGATGCCGGGCGGCGCTTCCGCAGGCGGGTCGACCATGTCGGCAAGAGCTTGGAAGGAGACCTCCTGCACGCCGGCTGGCTGGGGGGTCACGGCCAACCGCGCCAGCAGCGCGCGGCAGTCGATGAACTCGCGGCCGAGGCTCGAGTCGACCGAGAGCCGCAGCGGCGCGATGGCGCCCAGCAATCGGGCCAGCCCCCGCAGGCCCCACCCGCTGCCGACGCCCCATCCCTGCCGACCTCGCGGCGGGAAGTACACGGCGGACGAGCCCGATGGCATGTCGAGGGTGATCAGTCGATCGACGGCGTGCGTCGCGGGGGGGTACAGGTCGAGCAGGTAGGTCCGAGCGACGAGCGCGCCCTCGCTCTCCGCGACCACCGTGACCGGTTCGCCGTACGCGCGGTGCAGCGCCTCCACCTGCCTTGCCATCCGGTGCGCCGAGACGAGCAGGGACTGCTGTGTGGCCGCGGGCCCGTACGACAGGGGACGGCCCCTCGATCCGAGACCCCGGTAGGAGAACCGCCACGCCACGTACCCGCGTGGAAGGCGAAGCGGAGAGCGGGGGTCGTACCGGCTGTGGAGCCCCGCCGCGATCAGAACGGGATGCTCCCCGGGGGCCGCTGCCGGCAAGACGCCGGCATGGCGATGCCCAGCGTGCTGATGACCCGCGGTGAGGGCGAACCCCAGCGCTGAGCCCCCCACGGTGACCACGAAGACCGTGGTGACGAGCGCGGGGACGAGGGCAGGGAGGGGCCGCCGCGTGTGCCGGAGCGCGATGTCCTGCACCACTCCGTATGCCGCTCGGGCGTTCAACAGCCCGGCCGCCGCTGCCGCGGCGAGCGCGACCGGTGCGGAGGCCGTGGTCACGACGGCACCCGAGATCGTGAGCCACACGAAGGAGCCGAGGATCCAGGCGAGGCTCCGCCAGGTGGGACGCCATCCGAGCCGCGCGCCGGCGGCCCGGCTGGCCGCCCCCCGGTGGACGATCGCCGCGATGGCGAGCGCCGGCGGGATCGCCGCGAAGAACAGGAACGACAGGTGGGAGAAGGCGAGCCCGAACAGCAGCACCACCCACGGCACGAACAACAAGGTGGAGAGGGCATAGAAGAAGGAGGCCCGCCGGGCTGCGGGACGCATGGCGGGAGCGGGCTCGCCCTCGGGCCAGGCATGGTGGACCACCCAGGCCATCCAGACGCTTCGCAGGGCGATGACGCCGAGGAGCTCCAGCGCCAGGGCGACCCACGAGTTGTGGAACACCGAGATCCAGCGCAGGTCGTGGAAGAGGTCGAGGGGGGGCGGTGCCGTGATCTGCGGGGCGAGCCCCACGCTCCCCGGGGCCACGGCCCGCAGGATGGCCGTCTCGGCCATGGGGGCGGCGACCGCGGGCGCCACGAGTCCGATTCGCCCGAAAAATCCGCGTTCGATCATGTCTCGCCTGCAGATATTCCCGAAAGTCCCGGCACGAAGTCCTCCTCCGCACGCTCAAGCACGGGCCCGGCGAACCGAAACAAGTACTACCCCAGGCAAGCGCGTACGCGAGAGGACGGCTCTACTGTCACAGGAAGGCAAGCTCGAGAGCAAGCAGGCGTCCGCAGTCGACCCCGACCTTTCGTTCAGGGTGCTGTCCGACGTCGCCAGGCTGCTCGTCTCCGAGTCGGATCTGACCCGGCTCCTCGAGTCGGTGGCGGACGCCGTCTCCACGCTGATCCCCTACGACGGGCTCGTGCTGTTCCAGGCCGACCCCGCGCTCCGCGAGCTGCGCCCGACCTTCGTCCGCCACCCGCGATCCGACGAGTTCTACCGCGACCACTCCATCGCCTTCGGCCAGGGCATCACCGGCTTCGGCGCCGAGCACCGAGAGGCCGTGATGTCGAACGAGTCGGATCGAGACCCGAGAACGATGCGCCTCTCGGGCAACGAGGTCGACCACGAGTCCCTGATCAGCGTCCCGCTCCTCGCGCGCGACGAGTTGAAGGGGATGCTGAACCTGTACCGGATCGGGCGTGGCAACTGGTTCTCGGGTTCCGAGCTGGACCTGGCCAAACGGTTCGGCGAGCTCGCGGCACTGGCGCTCGACAACACCCAGATCCGCCTTCGACTCGAGGCGGAGATCGTCACGGACCACCTCACCGGCCTCTACAACCATCGCTATTTCCAGGAGCGACTCTCCGAAGAGGTCCGCCGGTCCGCCCGGTCGGGCCGGCCGGTGTCGGTCGTGCTCATCGACGTCGACAACTTCCGGCGGATCAACGAGCACGACAGTCCCCTGGAGGGCGATGGGGTGCTGGCGGGGCTCGGCAAGCTCCTTCGGCTCGAGGCCAGGCCGGAGGACGTGATCTGCCGGGTGGGCGGCGAGGAGTTCGGCGTCATCCTCCCCGGGACGACCTCTCTCGACGCGGTCTCGATGGCCGAGCGCCTCCGGCAGCGGATCGAGGCCGCGTCGTTCAACGGCACCGGGACACGCGTCACCGCCAGCATGGGCGTGGCCGAGGCTCCCGCCCACGCGGACGGGCCGAGCGAGCTCCTGGCCTGCGCCCACTACGCGCTCCTGCAGGCCAAGTCGGGAGGCAAGAACCGGGCCGCGGCGTACTCGGCCGGCGAGTGGTCGGGGGACCGCGCCGTCCCCAAGGAGCACTCGCGGATGGCCGATCACCTCAAGGCCCTCCAGAGCTTCTCCAACAAGCTGAACCGCATGCTCGACGTCGAGCGCATCGCCGACGTGCTGATGCGCGAGCTCGAGAACCTCATCGCCTACGACGGGTTCCGCGTGCACCTCCTCGAGTCCGACGGCGTCACGCTTCGCCCGGTCGCCTTCCACAGCGATCGCGCGGAATACGAGGGGATGACCGAGGAGGGTCTCGTCGTCGAGGTCGGCGTGGGGATCACCGGCCGGGTCGCGGAGACCGGCGAGTCGATCTACGCGCCGGACGCCGAGGCGTGCGAGTTCGCGGAGGACGTCCCCGGCACGCCGGAGCTGCAGGAATCTCTGCTCGTCGTCCCGCTGAAGTTCGGGTCCCGGGTGATCGGCACGATCGCCGTGACGAAGCTCGGGCTCGCCAAGTTCGACCCCGACGACCTCCGCGTGATGGAGACGCTCGCGTCGCATGTCGCCGTGGCGCTCGAGAACGCCAGGTTGTTCGACGAGGAGCGCCAGTCGGCGGAGACCGCCAACGCGCTCCTTCGCGTCTCCCAGATGCTCACGCGCAGCCGCGAGGTGGAAACCGTGGTGGACGTTCTCGCCAGCGCATGTTCCGAGCTCCTCGGCGGGGTCAAGGTCTCGACATGGCTCCGCGACCGCTCGGGCGCCTTTCGGTGCGCGGCGCAGTTCGGCCATCCCGCGCCCGAGGTTCGCTCGATGTTCCTCTCGACCCTGCCGAAGGACGTCGCGGACCGCTACCTCCTGTCGCTGGACGAACCGTTCTTCATCGCCGAAGACGCCGTGGCCGACATCGCCGCTCAGATCGGCCTGTACGTCGAGCCCGGGCCGACGTTGATCGCACCGGTTCGGTGGGAGCCCGACGGCGTCGCCGCGATCATCGCCACCGGGCCTCCCGGCTGGCGCATCGCACCCCGGACGTTCCGGCTCGCCAAGGGTGTCGCAGACATGGCATCGCTGGCGCTCGGCAACGCGCATCGGTTCGCCGACATGGAGCGGGCGTTCATGGAGACCGTCGAGGTCCTGGCGAACGCCCTGGAGGCGAAGGACTCCTACACGCACGGCCACGCGCGTCAGGTCGCTCACATGGCCATGACCGTGGGCGCCGAGATGGGCCTGGACGACGACGAGCAGAAGCTCCTCGAGCTGGCCGGGGTGTTCCACGACATCGGGAAGATCGGTATTTCCACCAACATCATCAACAAGCCCGACGCGCTCGACGACAACGAGTGGGACGAGATCCGCCGGCATCCCGAGATCGGGGACCAGATCATGGCGCCGGTGGAGTTCCTGCAGCCCGTGCGGCCGCTGATCAAGGCGAGCCACGAGCGCTGGGACGGCGAGGGATATCCGCAGGGCCTGAAGGGCGAGGAGATCCCACTCGGCGCGCGCATCGTGGCGGTGTGCGACGCATGGCACGCCATGACGTCGGACCGGGCCTACCGCAAGGCGCTTCCCGTCCGGGAGGCCGTGCGCCGGCTCCACGAGGCCGCCGGTACCCAGTTCGACCCCGGCGTCGTGCAGGCTTTCCTCTCATCCCACGCGAAGGGCCTCATCCCCGAACATGAAGCTGTTTAGATTGGGGAGGGGCAACCCCTCCCCAACCCCCACCCCGACCTGAGTTGTCGGGGGGCCACCCCTCCCCAACCTGGTCGTCGGTCGGTAGAACCCTCGGTGTGAGCTCTCGGTCGGGTCAACCCCCGCCAAGCTACGAGCAGTTCACTGCGACGGTGGTGGGAGGGGCGTCGACGCCTCTGAGGATGTCGTGGATGCGGGTGGCGCCGTGGGCGGGGATCTCATCGGTGAGGATCGTGGCGGAGGACTCCACGTAGCGGTCCACCAGGGCCACGATCCTGCAGTTCGCGCGGGCGGCTTTCGAGCCCCGGTTGCGGACCACGGCCTCCACGGCGAGGGACGACGGGGGCCGGGAGGTGACGCGCACCGCCCGGCCGGTGAAGGGCCCAACCCCGCGGTGTGAAAGGAAGGCGAATGCGGCGAGTCCGGCCAGCACCAGGAACACCGTGATCATCACCGTCGCGTGGTACTGCACGGGGCTCGGCTTCGACATCCACGAGGGCCAGCGCCCGGCACGGGCCTCGAGGTCGGACGGCGGCTTCAGCCGGAGTGGACCGGTGACGGAGGGCCCTTCCTCCTCACGACACCTCGGACACAGATAGGTGCCGGCCTCGATCTCGGTTCCGCAGCGCGCGCATCGCGTCGTCGTGGCCACGGTTCCAGGCTACCGCGGGTGAGCTGCGCCGTCGGTCCGGCGGTTAGCGTAGGGAGTGAGCGCAAGGAGGCGAGTCGTGACGACCACCAGGGTGACGTTCTGCGGGCTCGGCGTGATGGGACTGCCGATGGCGACCCGACTGCTCGATGCGGGCCTGGATGTGACGGTGTGGAACCGCAGCAAGGGGAGGGCGGAGCCGCTCGCCGATCGTGGCGCCCGGGTGGCGGCCACGCCGCGCGAGGCCGCGGACGGCGCCGACATCGCCGTCACCATGCTGTCCGACGAAGCGGCCGTCCGCGACGTGGTGCTCGGCCCCGACGGGCTCGCGGAGGGACTCTCGCCATCCGCACTGCTCGTGGAGATGTCGACCATCGGTCCCGAGGCCGTCGGCGAGCTGCGCAGCGGCGTACCGGCAGAGGTTGGCATGCTCGACGCGCCCGTCCTTGGCAGCGTGCCCCAGGCCAAGGCCGGCGAGCTGAAGATGTTCGTCGGCGGCGACGAGGATTCGTACTCGCACGCCCGCCCGATCCTGGAGGCGATGGGCACCCCACGCCACGTGGGCGCGCTCGGCGCGGGCGCGTCTCTGAAGCTCGTCGTGAACTCAACCCTCGGCGCCGTGATGGTCGCCGTGGGCGAGGCCCTGGGCCTGGCCCGGGCGCTCGGCGTGGACGAGCAGGTGGCCCTCGACGTCCTCTCCGGTTCGTATGTGGGCGGGGTGGTCAAGTCGAAACGCCACATCATCGAGGGCGCGGCGGGCGACACCCACTTCCGGGCCGCGCTCGCAGCGAAGGATCTCCGCCTGGTCACCGAAGCCGCCGAGCGGGCCGGCGTCCCGCTGCCCGCGGCGAAGGCGAACCGGCTCGCATACGAGGAGGCCGTGGACGCGGGTCTCGGCGACGCCGACTACGGCGCGGTCATCGTATTCCTTCGAGACGGCTCCTAGCCGCGGGGAGCTCGAGCGGGCATCGCGGGGGGTGCTGGAAATGGCCACCCGCGTGGCCGACAGTTACCTCCATGGCGGATCGGCGCTTCCCGCCGCAGGGCTACTACGCGCGCATCACGGTCACGGTCGTCATCACGGCCGCGGTCCTCGGCGCCGCGTGGTCCGTCCGCCAGATCCTGGTGCTCGTCTTGGTGGCCGCGGTCCTCGCCGTGGGTCTCGAACCGGCCGTCCGGCGGCTGGAGCGGTGGAGGGTGAAGCGCGGGTGGGCCGTGGCCATCATCTTCGTCTCGACGATCGGCTTCATCGCCCTGTTCGCCTATCTGGTGGTGCCGCCGCTCGTTCGCGAGGCCACCCAGCTCGCCGACGACATCCCCGACTACGTCAGAAGGCTCCGCAACTCCAACGGCTGGGTCGGCAACCTCGAGCGCAAGTACCACCTGTCACAGAAGCTGAAGGACCTCACGAAAGACCTCCCGCACATCGCGTCGCAGTCGATCGGGACCATCCTCGGCATCACCAAGAGCGTTGCCGCGTTCATCTTCAACCTGCTCACCATCGCCATCCTCACGATCTACTTCATGCTCTCGATGCCACGGCTGCGCCGCGGCGCGGTGAGCCTGTTCGCAACCGACCGCCGCGAGCGCTGGGCCGGCGTGCTGGACGAGTCGCTGGCGAAGGTCGGCGGCTACGTCGCCGGCAACGTCACGATCTCGATCATCGCCGGGATCCTGGCCTTCGTCGCCCTGATCTCGATCGGTGTGCCGTTCCCCGCGGCGCTGGCCATGTGGGTGGCCATCACCGACCTCATCCCGGCGGTGGGGGCCACGCTGGGCGCGATCGTGTGCGTGGCGGTGGCGGCCTTCTCGGGCGTCGGGACCGCCGTGATCACCGCCGTCTACTTCGTGGTCTACCAGCAGGTGGAGAACTACCTGATCGCGCCCCGCGTCATGAAGCAGGCCATCGACCTGTCGCCCGCGGCCGTCATCGTGACCACGCTGGTCGGCGGATCGCTGGCGGGGTTCGCGGGCGCCCTCCTCGCCCTGCCGGTGGCCGCGACGATCAAGGTGGTCGTACGCGACATCCTGCTCAACCGGGAATCGACCCCGCTGGACCTCCCCCCGGGGATCGAGGTGACGCCGGCCGAGCCGCCCACGTAGCGTGGGTCCATGGCGGAGGAAGCGACCGGCAAGAGCGGGAGGCCTCGACCGGAGCGCCTGAAGCCCGAGCGTCCCCGCGACGAGCTCGGGCGGCCCCAGGACTGGGATGCCGTGAACCGCCTCGAGCTCGAGGATTTCGACGCGCTCTCGCTCGAGGAGAACCACCACCTCGGCATCCGGCACTTCGACGCGGGGCGGTTCTTCCCCGCCCACGAGGCGTGGGAGACCGCCTGGAAGCAGGCCCGGGGTACGCCGGACGCCGAGTTCTTCAAAGGTCTCTCGCAGCTCGGCGCGGGGTACGTGCATCTCCTGCGGGGGAACGCCCACGGGGCGGTGACCTTGCTGCGCCGGGCCGCGTCGAGGATCGAGCGCTACCCGGCGGGGCACCGGGGGATCGACACCGAACGCGTGAGCCGGCGCGCGCTCGAGGACGCCGACGCCGTGGAACGAGGCGAGCTCGGCCCCGGCGAGGATGCGCTGCGAGGCCTCCCTCCTCCTCAGGTGTCCGGCCGGAGCGAGACCACCGACTCCACGATGTAGCCGGCGGCGCGGAGGGTGTCGGCGCCGCCCCGGTCGATGACCAGCAGGATGGCCTCGACCGAGCCCCCCTCCTCCTCGACGGCCTTCGCCGCGGCGGCGACCTGGTGCCCGGTCGTGCTGACGTCCTCGATCAGCGCCACCCGGGCGCCCCTCCGCATGAGGCCCTCCACCTGCGACCGAGTGCCGTACTCCTTCGGCTGTTTGCGCACCACGACCATGGGGAGCGACGCCTCCAGGGCCACCGCCGACAGCAGCAACGTGGCGGCTCCCTCCGGCGACGCGAGGTGGGTCACACCGTCGGGGATCAGGCCACGCACGGCGACCGCCACGTCGCGCAAAAGCCCCGGCTCGGCCAGGAACCGGAACTTGTCGAAGTAGACCGTGGACCGTTTCCCCGAGGAGAGCACGAAATCACCGTGCAACTCGGAGGCGCTGATGAGCCGTCCGGCCAGATCGTCCCCCATCGGCCGGTAGCATAGGCGGAGCATGGAGCTCTACCGACGGCTGGCACGCCCGGCGCTCTTCGCGTTGCCGCCGGAGGGAGCCCACCGCGTGGCCCAGGCGCTCCTCCGACTCCCGCTTCCCTGGCGAAGGATCGGCGGCGTCGAGCCCGACCCCCTCCTCGAGACGGATCTGGCCGGCATGCGGCTGCCGAACCCCGTGGGGCTCGCCGCGGGCTTCGACAAGAGCTGCCGGCTCGTCACACCGCTCGGCGAGCTCGGCTTCGGCTATCTCGTGTGCGGGACCGTGACGAGACAGCCCCGCCGGGGCAACCGCAAGCCTCGGATCGTCCGTCACCCCGACGAGCTCTCGATCGTGAACTCGATGGGACTCCCGAACCGAGGTGCGGCGTTCGCGGCCTCGCGCCTGCGCGGAGCCCGGCGGACGGCCCCGGTGGTGGTGAGCCTGGCCGACGAGGCTATCGAGGACGTGCTCGCCGGCCACGCGCTCCTGCAGCCCCTGGCCGAGGCGATCGAGCTCAACGTCTCCTGTCCCAACGTCTCATGGGGGCGCGACCGCGACAACGAGGAACACCTGCGCGAGCTGCTTCGCGCGATCGCTCCCTCGAAGCGGAAGCCGCTGTTCGTCAAGCTCCCCCCGTATCGGGCTCCCGCCGAGCGCGACGCGGTCATGGCCGTCCTCGCCATCGCCCAGGAGGGGGGCGCCGACGGCCTCACCTGCTCGAACACGGTGCCGGTCGAGGAACGGACGCTCGCGTCGGGATCGGGGGGTCTGTCGGGCCGCGCGGTCTTCGCCGACACGGTGCGCATCGTCGAGGAGGTCCGCTCGGAGACGGGCGGCGCGGTGCCGATCAACGCGACCGGGGGCATCTTCGGCCCCGACGACGCGATCGCGTGCCTCGACGCGGGCGCGACGACCGTGCAGGTCTACACCGGGATGATCTACCGGGGGCCCCACATCGTGCGGGACATCACCGCGGGCCTGGCGTCGGCGATCCGTGCACGGAGCGTGGCCGGCCGCGGGGTCGGCTCGGGGTCCCCCGTCCCACACACCCCCACGGCGTAGGATTTCGCCCCGACGCAGCGAACAACCTCCCCGTATGAGGATCGTTGTCCACAGAGCCTGGATAGGAGAGACCATGAAACGATCGTTCCTCGCCGTCGCCGTCGCAGCCTCCCTCGCCCTGCTCGGAGCGCTGGTGACGGTGCGCCCGGCCCTCTCCGTGGCGCCGGTAGGGGCGTTCCTGAACCCCAGCGGCGACGCCACCCACGGCGGCCCCGGAACGCTGCTCTCGGCCAAGGACGACGGAACCGACTCGACCTTCCACTTCTCGGTGCGGGCCACGCCCGCCACCGCCGGCGCCACGATCGTGCGGGTCGGCATCCAGTACCGCCAGCCCAGCGCCGTGTCCTTTGCCACGATCGCCGACGCCACGTCCGTGGGGCCAGACACCTGGGAGTGGAACTGGGACGTGCTCCACTCCGGCGTTGCTGAGGGGAAGACCGGTGCCGTTCGCGCCGTCGTTGAGGACTCGAACGGGGAGCTGGCGTTCGTGCCGGGGACCGACGGGCTGAGCGTCGTGTTCGACGACTCGCTCCCCACGGTCGAGATGACGAAGCCGCCGAACGGAGGGGACCTCGGGTTCAACGGCCAGAACGCGACGATCTCGGGAACCTCCAGCGGGGATGCCGACGAGATCGACGCCTACTACTCGACCACGGGGCCCGGCCCCGATCCGGTGTGGACGAGCTGCGGCAGCGCAACCGTCCTGCCCACCGGGTCACCCTCGCAATGGTCGTTGACGTGCAAGCTCGCCGCCACCGACAAGGCCGAAGCAGTCCAGGCCGTGGCGGTCGTCCCCGTCAGCCATCTCCCCAGCCCCCTCGGGACGATGGGTTCGGGTGACGCGCATCGGGTCACCGGTTTCTCGCAGTCGCCGAACTCGGTGACCATCAACCCACCGAGCATCACGGAAACCGTGGGCCACTGCCACTACTTCACGATGCAGGTGCTCGACGCCACGGGCGCGAGCGTCGGCGGCAGGCAGGTGAGCGTGCACATCACGGGACCCGGCGCGAACGTGCGGTTCGGCAACGGCGGACCCGTCAGCTCCTTCACCTCGCCGAGCAACGCGACGGCGCACGACGCCTTCGAGACCGCCGACACGTGCGACAAGTACAACGTCGGCTCCGGGGGCGGCCAGACCCCGGCTGCGCCCGGCCAGAGCGGCCAGGAGGGGATCCACGCCTCGAGCAACGCCAAGCACATCGTCGGCACGACCACGGCCGACGGGTTCACGTTCGCCGTGGTCGGCCACAACGCGGGCTCGACGGCGATCGAGGCCTGGTACGACGTGAACGGCAACGACGAGAACGACAACGCATCACCGGCATGTCCCGAGAGTGGTCCGGTCGGCGCCGAACAGTGCGCCACGGCGTCGATCAACTGGGAGGCACCCAGGGCGGCCAGCGTCACGCTCTCCCCGACGGAGGGGCAGGCAGACCCCGGTGGCTCTCACGACATCACCGGTCAGGCCGTGGACCAAGCGGGCAACGTGCTGGCGGGGCAGGCCATCGCGTTCGCCGTGACGAGCGGCCTGAACGCGGCGAAGGACCTCGACGGGTCGAGCGGTACGCCGGCGGGGTACTTCGGCTCGTGCTTCACCGGGCAGGACGGCACGTGCCAACGCGCCTACACCGACCTGGCGGCCCAGGACAACGACGACACGATCACGGGCTTCATCGACAGCGACGGCAATCTGAAGCCGGGCACGGCCACGAGCGAGCCGCAGGCGAACGCCCGTCAGCGATGGGGGAACGGTACGCCGGCGAGCCCCATGCCCACCGAGACCGTGACCCCGACGGCGGCGGCGACGGAGCTCACGATCGCGCCCGCCGCGACGAAAACCATCCACCGGGGCCAGCGCGTGGTGATCCACGGCAGGCTGGGCTCGTCCACGGAGACGTGTCCCGCGGATCAGACGATCGAGCTGCTCAGGGCCGGCAAGGTGGTGAGCCGGACGCGGACGTCGGCGAATGCCTCGCAGCGATCCAACGGCACATGGGCGGCCGCCTACAGCTTCAGCAAGCGGCCCAAGACCACGCAGCGGTATCACGTGGAGTTCGACGGAACCTCCGGGTGCGGGTCATCGAGGGCCCCGAGGAGCGGCGACGTCGTGATCCGGGTGAGGCCGCGTTAGGACGGAGCCAGGTAGGACAGGAGGAGGGCCTCGGCGACGCAGGCCCGCTCGAACTCCGCGAGGTTCAGGCTCTCGTTCTCCCCGTGGGCGCGGCCGTCCGGGTCCTCCACCCCCGTGAGCAGGAGCGCGGCCCGGGGATAGGCGTCGGCGAAGGCCTTCACCAGCGGGATCGTCCCTCCGACCCCGATGTCCACGGCTTCGTGATCCCACGCGTCCCGGAACGCGCGGCGTGCCGCGTCGTAGGTGGCCCCGTCGGCATTCACGTCGAACGGCTCGCCGGTCGACCCCTGCGTCACCACGACCCGCGCGCCCCACGGCGCGTTGGACTCCAGGTGCGCCGTCAGTGCGTCGAGCGCCTTCGCGGCCTCGATGCCTGGAGGGATCCGCAAGCTGACCTTGGCCCGGGCCACCGGGACGAGCTGGTTCGCGGCCTCCGCCACGCGCGGCGCGTCGATCCCGAGCACGGAGAGCGCCGGACGGGTCCACATCCGCTCCGTGATCGATCCCTCCCCGACGAGCTGCACGCCGTCCAGCACGCCGGCATCCGCGCGGTAGTCCTCCTCGGGCAGATCCACGTCGCGGGCGGGCGCGGCCGAGAGGCCGGCGACGGCGACGCTGCCCCGGTCGTCGTGCAGCGAGGCCAGAAGTCTCGCCAACGCGGTGAGGGCGTCCGGGGCGGGGCCGCCGTACATGCCGCTGTGCACGGCGTGATCGAGCGTGCGGACCTCGACCACGCAGTCCGCGAGACCGCGGAGCGACGTCGTGAGCGCCGGCACGCCGATGCGCCAGTTGGACGAGTCGGCCAGCACGAGGGTGTCGGCCTCGAGCAGCGCCCCATGCTCCGCCAGGAAGCCGGAGAGGTGCTCCGAACCGATCTCCTCCTCGCCCTCGATGAAGACCTTCACCCCGATCGGCGGGGATCCCTCGTATGCCGCGACGGCGGCGGCGTGCACGGCGATCCCGGCCTTGTCGTCGCAGGAACCCCGGGCGTACAGGCGCCCGTCGCGCTCGGTCGGCTCGAACGGATCGGAGTTCCACGCCGACACGTTGCCCGGCGGCTGCACGTCGTGATGGGCGTAGAGCAGGATGGTCGGCGCCCCGGAGGTCCCGGGGATCTCGCCGAACACCGCAGGGTGGCTGCCCTCGACCTCGAGGAGCCGCACCCCGCCCACGCCCCGGTTCTGCAGGAGCTCAGCCGTCGCGTCCGCGCTCGCGCGAACGTGCGCGGCATCGAACCCCTCAGCGGACACCGACGGGATCCGGATGAGGCGCTCCAGATCGCCGCGGATCCGGGGCATGTCCTCCCGGACCCGGTTCCGGATCTCGTGCACGAGTTCGCTCACGTCGGCGGCTCTCCTCGGGAGGTGGGTGGTCGAGGCTTGATTACGCTGGATGACCAGGGAGGATACCCGGGGGCCACGTGAGGCGCGGATAGCGGCCGCGAACCTCGTCGATGAAAGCGGCCATGCGGTCGGCGAGCGCGGCATCCTCGATCTCCAGCACGTTCTCCGCGTTGTCCTCCCCGGAGTGCGAGAGGTTGTAGCTGCCGACGAACACGACGTCGTCGGCGACGGTGACCTTCGCGTGCATGTAGTCGTGGATCGCACCGGGAGCCCATGGCGTCGAGCGCTTGCCGGCGATCGGTGCGTGCTGGACGACGCACGCGAAGGCCGGGATCTTCCAGCCGGCGTGGTCGTCCTCGCTCCACTGGCGGTGGACCTGCGCCATCTGCGTGCCGTCGACGACCGCGGCGACGTCGACGCGATGCGTGGTGACCACCTCCGTCAGCGTTCCGAGGATCGGTCCTGACGTGAGGACCGGCGAGGCGATCCGAACCCGGCGGGTCGCCCGGCCGATGGCGCCGGCGATGCGGTGGGCGATCCGTCGCCCCCGGCCCGGCGAGAACCACGGCTGCACCCGCGAGCCACCGACGGTGTCCGGCTTCGGATCGAACTCCCCGCTGCCCCGGACGGTCTCGGTGGACCACAGGTCCTCGAAGTCGCGGGCGAAGTCGCCGGCGACGATCTCCGATCGCAGCGTGACGATGAGGTTCTCCTCACGGGTCCACGAGTCGTCGGTCCAGTTCGTCGACCCCGCCCATACGTCCCGGCCGTCGCGCACCACGAACTTGTGGTGCATGAGATCGGGGATGCCGGGGATCGCTCGCGACGGGACGCCGAAGGCCTCGATGAGGGACGGGTCCGGCCGCGGCGGGGGCGGGACCGGGATCGGCCGATCGTGGTCCACGTTGTACGCGACGCGGATCGCCACCCCCCGACCGGCCGCCGCCCGGATCGAGGTCAGCACGGGCTCGGCAACGGGCGGCGACAGGGCGACGTCGTACACCGCGATGTCCAACGACGAGGCGGCGCCGTCCAGGAACGAGGCGAGCCTCCTCGCGACGTCCTCGGGGCGCTGGCCGCCGTCGGTGAGCGTCGTGACGTCGATCATCGGGGCGGCCTCACTGCGCGTCGGCCTTGTGCTCCTTCACGTGGGGCTCGGCCCGAGGGTCGGTGGGCTCGGCGCTCGTGAGCACCTCCTGGATGAACGACACCACCTCCTGCGGGTCTTCGCACGTCCGGAAGAGCTCGAGGTCCTCGGGGGCGATCATCCCGGCGGTGACCGTCCGTTCGCGCATCCAGTCGATCAGGCCGTCCCAGTATCGGGCGCTGTAGAGCGCGACGGGGAAGTGCTGCACCTTGCCGGTCTGGATCAGCGTCAACGCCTCGAACAGCTCGTCGAGCGTGCCGTAGCCGCCGGGGAACACCACGAACGCCTCGGCGTACTTCACGAACATCGTCTTGCGAACGAAGAAGTAGCGGAAGTCGACGCCGAGGTCCACGTACTCGTTCAGCCGTTGCTCGTGCGGCAGCTCGATGTTGCACCCGATCGACAGGCCGCCGCCCTCGCCGCATCCGCGGTTCGCCGCCTCCATGACCCCGGGCCCGCCGCCGGTGATGACCGAGAAACCGGCCTCGGCGAGCCGCTTGCCGACCTCCCGCGACGCGGCGTACATCGGATCGTCCCGGCCGATGCGGGCCGACCCGAACACGGACACCGCGGGCGGCGCGGCGGCCAGCGCGTCGAAGCCCTCCACGAACTCCGACAGGATGCGAAGCGCCCGCCACGGATCGGTGTCGATGAACGAGGTGTCGGGCGTCTGCAGGAACGCCGTGTCCTCCGTGACCCCGGTGGTGGCGCGGGTGACGACGCGGCCTCTTCGGATGTGGTCCCTGGCCATGGCGGGTCCTCTCGTTCTCGTTGGTGGGGAGCGTGCCCCCCATGATGCCGCGGACGGAGGCTGTTCGGGCGTCAGGAGATGGTGGCGATGACCTCGCCGGACTCCACGACGGCGCCCGACTCGATGTTCACCGATGTCACCGTGCCGGCCACGGCGGCCTCGACGCGCGTCTCCATCTTCATCGTCTCCAGGACGGCGACCGGATCCCCCTGCCGGACCTCGTCCCCCTGCTTCACCAGGACGTCGATGACGGTGCCGTGCATGGGGGAGACCACCACGCCGCCGGAACCGGCCGGAGCGGCACCCGTGGCGGCCGCACCGATGGCGGGATGCCACAGTCGCACGGGCCTGCCGCCGACGACGAGGACGTGGCGGTCGGGCTCGCCCGAGACCGGCGGTTCCAGGGATGCGAGCGCGCCTTCCTCGACCGTGCGGGTCGTGTACGAGCCGTCCACGAACGTGGGGTGCCGCAGCAGCGCCCGGTGCGCCGGGATCGTGGTGGCGACGCCCTCGATCACGAACTCGTCGAGTGAGCGGAGCATACGGAGCCGGGCCTCCTCGCGGGTCCTGGCCCATACGATGAGCTTGGCGATGAGGCTGTCGTACGCCCCCGGAACCTCGTCGCCCTCGTTGTACCCGGAGTCGACCCGAACACCCGGCCCGCCGGGCTCGCGGTAGGCGGTGATGCGGCCGGGGGTGGGCGCGAACGAGCGCGCCGGATCCTCGGCGTTGATCCGGCACTCGATCGCGTGGCCGCGGGGCTCGAGGTCCGGCCCGGCGAAATCGAGGTCGTCGCCGGCAGCGATGCGGAGCTGGGCCGCGACGAGATCCACGCCCAGCACCTCCTCGGTGATGGTGTGCTCCACCTGCAGGCGCGCGTTGACCTCGAGGAAGAAGAAGCTGCCGTCCTCGTCCACGAGGAACTCCACCGTCCCGGCGTTGACGTACCCGCACGCCTTCGCCACGGCGGCCGCAGCCTCGCCCAGCTCCGGCACGAGGCCGGCGTGCAGTGGCGGCGGCGTCTCCTCGGTCAACTTCTGATGCCGTCGTTGCAGGGAGCAGTCCCGGGCGCCGAGCCACAGCACGTCACCCGGCCCGGTGCCGAGGATCTGCACCTCGACGTGCTTCGGCGCGCTCAGGTATCGCTCGAGATAGACGTCCGGTGATCCGAAGGCGGCCTCTGCCTCCCTCGCCGCGGCCGCCAGGGCGTCCTCCGCGTCGCCGGGAGTCATGACCACCCGGAAGCCCCGCCCCCCGCCCCCGCCGGAGGCCTTGATGGCGACCGGGTAGCCGTGCAGCTCTCCGAACGCGAGCACCTCCTCGACGGAGCCGACGGGCTCGGCCGTGCCCGGCACGACCGGCACCCCGGCCTGCTCCGCCAGGCGGCGGGCATGGATCTTGTCCCCGACCGCGGCCGTTGCTTCCGGCGGCGGTCCCACCCACACGAGCCCGGCCTCGGCCACCGCCCGGGCAGCGTCCGCTCGCTCGGAGAGGAAGCCGTAGCCCGGGTGGACGGCCTGCGCGCCTGAGGACCGTGCGGCCGCGATGACCGCGTCGAGGTTCAGGTAGGTCTCGGACGGCGCCACGCCCGGCAGCCGTACGGCCTCGTCGCAGGCGGTCACGTGGCGGGCCCTCTCGTCGACGTCGGAGAACACGGCGATGGTGCCCACGCCGAGCTCCCGGCACGTCCGAGCGACGCGCACGGCGATCTCACCCCGGTTCGCGATGAGCACCCTGGAGAACATCCCGCTCCCTCCTGGGCCCGAGGATAGAAGAGCGGACCCCTTCCTGAGGAGGTGAACCGGCCGGTACCCTTCACCCACCGGCGGAGAAGGGCGGCACCGACCCACCATGCTCTGCAACCGATGCGGGACCACGAACCGCGAGGGGCGGAAGTTCTGCGCGGGCTGCGGCGCGGCCCTGTCCATCGCCTGCCCCGCCTGCACCTCGCCGAACGAGCCGGGCGAGCGGTTCTGCGGGGACTGCGGCACCGCCCTCGGCCCGGTGGTGACCGAATCCGATCCCGGTCAGTCGGCCACCGAGGAGCGCCGGTTGGTCACGGTGCTGTTCGCGGACCTCTCGGGCTTCACCGCGTTCTCCGAACGGAGCGACCCCGAGGAGGTCCGGCAGCTGGCCGATGAGGCGGCCGGCCGGCTGGGCGAGATCGTCCACCGCTACGGCGGCACCGTCGACAAGATCATCGGCGACTGCGTGATGGCGGTGTTCGGTGCGCCCGACAGCCACGAGGACGACCCGGAACGGGCGGTGCGAGCGGCGATCGACATGCAGCAGTACGTTCGCGAGCACCGCGACAAGTTCGCCGGCCTGCCGCTTCGCATCGGCGTGAACACCGGAGAGACGATCTACGCCCCCGTCGGGCCGGGCGGGCAGCACACGGTGCTCGGCGACACGGTGAACACCGCCGCCAGGCTCCAGTCCGGGGCGGCCAAGGGAGAGACGCTCATCGGCGAGCCCACATTCGCGGCCGTGGCGAGGTCCATCGACCTCGAGCCAGTCCCGCCGCTCACTGCGAAGGGCAAGGAGGAGCCGGTGCCGGCCTGGCGGGCCGTTGCGGTGAAGGGCGCGCCGCCCGAGAAGGCCACCACGAGCGCGCCCCTCATCGGACGAGGCCAGGAGTTCGGCCGCCTCTGGGAGCTGTGGGAGCGGGCGCTCACGGAGCGCCGCCCGTATCTGGCGACGCTCCTGGGGATCCCGGGCATCGGCAAGTCCCGCCTGCTCGGCGAGTTCGCCACGCGGGTCGAGGACACCGCGTCCGTCTACACGGGGCGGTGCCTCTCCTACGGCGAGGGCATCACGTACTGGCCGCTCATCGAGATGGTTCGCGATGCGGCCGGCATCCTGCACACCGACGACCCGGCATCGATGTCCTCGAAGCTCGGGGGGTTCCTCGAACGTCTCGGGATCGACGATCGCGATCAACTGCGAACCATGGCCTCGGCGCTGGCCATCCTCGTCGAGGTCCCGGTGACCCCGCGCGGCACGTACAGCGTGGGCGAGATCACCCAGGCCGAATTGCACTGGGGCGTTCGCCGCGTGTTCCAGCTCCTCTCGGGCCAGCACCCGATCGTGCTCGTCTTCGAGGACCTGCACTGGGCGGAGCCGACCCTCCTCGAGCTCCTCGCGTACCTGCTCGACACGGACGATGCGCCGATGCTCCTCCTCGGCTCGGCCCGCCCGGAGCTCAAGGACTCGGGCGCCGGCATCATGACGGCGAGCTGGAACCGCAGGGTGATCGAGCTCGAGGCCCTGGCCGCCGAGGAGAGCAAGGCGCTGCTCGGGGAGCTCGTGGGCATGGTGGAGCTCTCCGACGAGCAGGCCGCGGCCCTCCTGCACGCGGCGGGCGGCAACCCGTTGTTCCTCGAGGAGACGGTGCGGATGCTCGCCGATTCGGCCCTGGCCGGAGAGAGCGAACCGGAGCGCGTGGTCCCCGTGCCGCAGAGCCTGCAGTCGCTCCTCGGCTCCCGGCTCGACCAGCTGAACGACACGGAGCGGCGACTGGCGCTGCACGCGTCCGTGGTGGGGCAGGTGTTCTGGCCGGGAGCGATCCGCCATCTCGAGTCGACCGCCGACGACATCGACCTCGGTCTCGAGGCGCTCGAGGTTCGGGACTTCGTGCACGAGCACGAGTCATCGAGCGTCGCCGGCGAGCGGGAGTTCGCCTTCAAACACGCCCTGGTCCGCGACGTGGCGTACAGCCGCCTGCCCAAAGCGCAGCGGGCGGAGCTGCACATCCGGTGCGCGGAGTGGATCGACGCGCTCCCCGGCCCCGCCGACGAGTTCATCGAGATCGTGGCGTATCACCTGCAGGAGTCGTGTTCCCTGGCGCGCCAGCTGAAGCGCACGGCGATCACGCCGCCGGTGCGCCGGGCGGCGGAGGCCCTGAAGCGGGCGGCGCAGAAGGCGGAGCGACGCGAGGGCGTGCGCGAGGCCGACCGCTTCTACGCCAGGGCGCTCGACGTCGTGGGCGCGGAACACCAGGAGCTCGCCACCGAGCTCCGGCTCCGTCGCGGCGCCACGCTCGTGGCGCTGGGCGACCTCACCGAGGCCCGCACCGAGCTCACGGAGGTGGCGTCGAAGGCCGAGGCGCTGGGCGACCCCGACATCCACTGCGACGCGCTGCTCTGGCTCACGTACGTGGAGTGGCAGCAGGGGCGGTACGGAGAGGCGAAGCGATCGATGGGTGAGGCGGAGCCGCTCGTGCCGCTCGTGCGAGATCGGCGCCTCGAGGTGAGAGCCCACTTCGAGCTCGCGGCCCTCGTGGCCTGGGCGGAGGGGGACAACGACGCCGCCCGGCAGCATCTGAGGTCGGCGCTCCATCTCGCCGACGAGATCGAGGATCGCGGGCTTCGCATCGAGGGACACATGCGCCTAGGCGCGCTGCTCTTCAACGTCGGCGAGCTCGCCGAGGCGGAGGGGGAGTTCGCGGAGGCGGTGCGAGTGGCCGGCGAGCTGGGGAGCCACCGCGACGAGGCGCGGAGCATCTCGATGCTCGGGTTCGTGAAGTACTACCGGGGCGACGTCGACGAGGCCGAACGGCTGGCGCAGCGAGCCCTGGAGTGGCGGGAGCGCGGGTCCGATAGCCACCTCGAGGTGCAGAACATGCGGGCGCTCGCGAAGTACGCGCTCGCGCGCGGCAACCCCAAGGAGGCGGAGCGGCTCCTGCTCGAGGTGCTGCCCCTCGCCACGGAGACCGGGGGATGGATGGTGGGCGAGGTGTACCTCTATCTCACGCGGGCGCTGGTGGAGCTGGGGGAGCTGGGGCGGGCCGAGGAGGCCCTGGCCGCGGCAGGGACCTCGATCCCGGACG
Organism: Actinomycetota bacterium; assembly: GCA_046263085.1. Taxonomy (GTDB): domain Bacteria; phylum Actinomycetota; class UBA4738; order UBA4738; family JACQTL01; genus JBHELK01. The sequence goes on along the minus strand of JBHELK010000119.1, from coordinate 18,191 downwards.
AGGACGCCTACGCGCTCGCGGCCGTGTGGCTGGCCGAGGCCTCACTGGCCACGGCTCGCGGAGACGAGAAGGTGGCGCGGAAGCGCTACGAGGCAGCCCTCGAGGCGCTCGCGAAGCAGCAGCTCCTCACCGACGAGGGCGAGACCCGCGTCGAGTACGCCCGGGCCCTTCGCCGCTTCGGCGACGACGACGGATCCCGGGCGCAGCTCCAGACGGCGCGAGAGATCTTCACCCGCTGCGGGGCGTCGGGCCTCCTCGAACAGCTCGACCTCTCCGCTTAGTCAGTGCCGCCGTTGAGTTGTCGCAGGCTGGGCCCTCGGACGCCGGGGAGAAGCACTCGACGATCTGGTCGCAGAACATCGCGTCGCAGTGGTCCGGGTTCACGAACTTGTCGTTGTTCTGCCGGACCTCCTGGTCGATGTGACAGATGCCGCTCGTCGAGCACTCGGCCTCGAGGAACTCGTCCAGCTGCGCCCCGGGGTCGGCGCTCTGCGAGCTGAACTGCTCGATGTCGATCCTGTCGTTCGGGTTGTCGTCCTGGTTCGCGGGCTTCGACATCGGCCCGAACGCGAACTGGCAGTCCCCGCAGATCCCCTTCGGGGCCTTGAGCGTCTGGTGCTCCACCTGAGAGGTGTCGAGCCGCGAGATGCCCGTGCTCAGCTGGGCGTGATCGATCTCCATCCCGCCCTCGCGGTTGGATTCCTGCTGACAGATGCCCGGCGCGGGGGCAGTCACGCAATCCGTGTTGTCCGTGGGGCCCGTGGCGTGCTCGTCCTGGTTGATGTCCTGGTCCACGTCGGCGGTGTTGCGGCCGCTGTCGGAGTCCTGCTCGCCGACGACGAGCTGGTTGGGGCACGCCAGCCGGTCGCCTCCGGTCGGGCAGTACATCGGCATCGGATGCTGACACCCCGGGATGTCCGACCCGTCGGCGGTGTTCTGGCACTGGGTGATGGACGTGCCGTTCGCATGGGCGCTCTGCGCTTCGTACTGATCGATGGTGGCGCGGTTGTCGCCGCTGCCGTTCTGCTGGCAGAGCCCAGCGTCGGGGTCATCGCACGGCGACACCGGGGCACCGGAGACGTCCTGGAACGCCTGCTGGTCCTGGAGCACGACCGGCGTGCCGTTCGAGTTCAGGTCCTGGTTGATGGACTGCGAGATGTCGACGATGTTGTCGCCGGAATCGTTGGTCTGGACGATGTCGGCGTGCTGCTTGTCGAGCTGCGCGCCCTGGTCGCCCTTCCGCGTGGTCTTCTGGCGCACCGTGGCCTTGTTGGTGCCCGTGGTGTTGGTCTGCGTGGTGGTGCACACCATCTCGTCCGTGCACGTGTAGGTGTTGGTCACCGCGGGTGCCGCGGCCACCTGCACGACCGTCGCACTTGTCCCACCCCGGGCCACGAACCGGTTCACGCCGCCGGCAACGGTGCCGATCTGGATCACCGGGCGCGTGGTCCCGGCGCAGTTCCAGCCGGCACCCGGGCACCTCGGCCCCGCGTAGTTGCGCGCGCCGCGCTCCACGATGGCGGTGGCGGGGTCGACGCCGAGAGCGCGGAGGTAGGACTGGATCCGGTGCATGGTCGACAGGTCAAGTGCGGGTCCCGCGAGGGTGCCTCGAGCTTGGGTTGCCGCCGGTGCCGCGGCCGCGGCCACGCTGAGCGACGAGACGAGCACGGCGACGAGCGAGAATGCCAGGGCGAGGCGCTGCCACTTCATGGGGCTCCCCTTCCGGTCCAGGTGGCGCGGATGATGACAGAAGGGACAAACAGAGGCGAATCGGGCACGCGGAGCGCGGTCGCGCCCCGGGATACGGGGTTGCGTCAGCCCGGCCGGGACTCGGGTTCGGGGGAGGCCCACCCCCATTCGGGGTACTCGGCACGCGAGGCGTTCCCCGGTAGCCGGCGCCCGATCATCCCCTCGACCATCCGGGCCGCGGTGAACAGGGCCATGACGTCGACGCCGGTCTCGATCCCCATGCCGTGCAGCATTGCCACGAGATCCTCGGTGGCCACGTTGCCCCCGGCCCCCGGCGCGAAGGGGGAGCCCCCCAGGCCGCAGATGCTGGCGTCGAAGTCGTCCACGCCGACCTCCAGCGCGGCCAGGATGTTCGCCATCGCCGCGCCCCGGCTGTCGTGGAAGTGCAGATTGAGTCCGAGCTCCGGAAGGCGGTCCCGCAGCGCGGGGACGAGGTCCCAGATGTGCCTCGGCGTCGCCATGCCGGTGGTGTCGCCGAGCGAGACGCCCGCGGCGCCGAGCTCGGCCACCCGCCCGGCCACGTGCAGCACGCGGCCGGCGGCGACCGGGCCGTCGTACGCGTCGCCGAATGCAGACGAGATGGAGACCTCGACCGGGAGCCCCGCTTCGCGCGCCACCTCGACGACCTCGCGAACGTCCTCGAGGGATTCGCGCACGGTCTTGCCGACGTTCTTCTGGTTGTAGCCGTCCGAAGCGGCCAGGAACGCCTGCAGCGAGGTGAACCCCCCTGCCTCCACGGCGGCCTCCGCCCCGCGTCGATTGGGGACGAGGGCCGAGTAGTGCACCTCGGGCCGCTTGCGTACGAGACTCCACACCTCCGTCGCGCCGGCCATCGAGGGCACGGCCTTCGGCGAGACGAACGAGACGGCCTCGATCTTCGGCAGGTTGGCGCCGCCCATCATGTCGATGAGGCCGGCCCGGGCCTGCGCCGGGAGCGGCTCCTCCGCCTGGAGGCCGTCGCGGGGCCCGACCTCGCGGATCGTCACGTGCCGCGGGAGCGAGACGGGCGCGCCGCGTGCGGGTTCCGGGAGCGGCTCGTCCATCCCCGGATGCCGCTCGCTCATCTCCCTTTCCAGTCCGGGTCGCGCTTCTCGTTGAACGCGGCGATGCCCTCGCGCCGGTCCGCGCTGGCCACGGCCCTGCGCCACGCGGCGTCCTCGATGTCGATGCCGTGGTCGAGAGGGACCTCGATACCCCGGTCGATGGCGTGCTTCGCCTCGCGGAGCGAGACCGGGGCGTTCCGGCAGAGCTCCTCGGCCAGCTCGCGCGTGGCCGTCCCCAACTCGGAGCGCGGCACGACCCGCTGGACCAGGCCGAACGAGAGCGCTTCCTGAGACGAGAGGCGCCGGCCGGTTAGCACGAGGTCCTTGGCCCGGGCCGTGCCGATCCTGCGCGACACGAGCTGCGTGCCGCCGCCCCCGGGAATGATCCCGACGCGGACCTCGGGAAGCCCGAGTTGCGTGTCGTCGCTGCACACGATGAAGTCGCACGACAGCGCGAGCTCGAACCCGCCGCCGAGCGCGAACCCGAACACGCCGGCGATCGTGGGCTGCGGCACCGCCCGGAGCGACTCGAACAACCCGCGCATCTGCACGCGGTTGCGCATCCAGCCGGCGTCGTCGAGCCCGCCGCGCTCCTTGAGGTCCGCGCCGACACAGAACGCCTTCTCGCCCGCCGCCGTCAGCAGCACGACCCAGCACGCGGGGTCGGCCGCCGCCTGCAACACGGCGCCCCCGAGCTCGTCGGCCATCTCACCGCTGATGGCGTTCAGCGCCTCCGGCCGGTTCAGTGTGACCGTGGTGACGTGCCCGTCCGCGGTCAGCTCGACGGAGCTCAAACGGGCGGGACCCCGTGGCGCCGTCCGCTGAACCCCCGGTCCTTGGTCCGGGCCTGGGCCAGCCGCCGGATCAGCTCGATCCGCAGGTCGTCGGGCTGCACGACCGCGTCGATCACGTTCTCGCTCGCGAGGTGCAGGAGATCGATGTCCTCCTCGTACTCGCGCCTGCGTTCCGCCACGAACGCCTCCCGCTCCGCAGGATCCTCGATGGCCCGGATCTTGTTGTAGTACACGGCGTTCACGGCGGGCTCCGGCCCCATCACGGCGATGCGAGCCGTGGGCAGCGCGATCGTGGTGTCGGGCTCGAACCCCGGCCCGGCCATGGCGTACAGGCCGGCGCCGTACGCCTTGCGCACGATCACCGAGAGCTTCGGCACCGTGGCCTCGCTGATCGCGGTGATGAGCTTCGCGCCGTGGCGGATGATCCCTTGCCGCTCCACGGCGCTGCCGATCATGAAGCCCGGCACGTCGGCCAGGAAGAGCAGCGGGATGTTGAACGCGTCGCACAACCACACGAAGCGCGCGACCTTGTCGCTGGAGTCGACGAACAGCACGCCGCCCTTGTGCATCGGCTGGTTCGCCACCACCCCGACGACCTCGCCGTCGACCCGTCCCAGGCCGGTGATCACCTCCGGCGCGAACGTCGGCTTGATCTCGAAGAAGGAGTCCTCGTCGACGACGCCGGCGACGAGGGCGTACATGTCGAAGGACCTCGACTCCTCCTCGGGGACGATGCCCACGAGCGATCCGCGGTAAGCCGGCGGCCGGGCCTCCACCGCCGGCGGCGACGCCCGGTACGACGAGGGGAAGTAGGAGAGGTACGCCCTCGCGGCCTCGATCGCGGCCTTGTCGTCGGGCACGAGCAGGTCGCCGCAGCCGCTGACCTCGCAGTGCATGCGCGCGCCGCCCATCTCCTCCAGCGTGACCCGCTCGCCGATGACCTCCTCGGCCATCCGGGGCGAGCCGAGATACATCGAGGCGTTCTTCTCCTGCATGAACACGACGTCGCAGAACGCGGGGATGTAGGCGCCACCGGCGGCCGACGGCCCGAGCAGGCAGCACACCTGCGGGATGCGACCGCTCGCCTGGACCTGGTTGTAGAAGATCTTGCCGGCCCCTCGGCGCCCCGGGAACATCTCGACCTGCCGGTCGATGCGGGCGCCGGCGGAGTCCACGAGGTACACGATCGGGAGCGCGCGTTTCCGGGCCAGCTCGATGATCCGGATGATCTTCTCGACGGTGTGGGGCCCCCAGGAGCCGGCCTTGACCGTGGGGTCGTTGGCCATGACGGCGACGGGGCGTTCCCCGACCTCCCCGACCCCGGTGACCACGCCGTCGGCCGGCAGCTCCCCGGCCAGAGCCTGCGTCAGGAGCCCGTCCTCGACGAACGCGTCGGCGTCGTCGAAGAGGATCTGCAACCGGTCACGGACGAAGAGCTTCCCCTGCTCGGCGAGCTTCTGGTGGTACTTCTCCGCCCCGCCGCCGCGGGCCCGCACGACGGCCTCGCCGACCCGCTCGCCCATGCCCGGCTCGCTCACGCGAGAAGTGTAAGCCGCCTCGCATGGCGCTCCCGGAAGGCTATGCATCTGCACAAAGGGGCTATCCGGGGCAGATGCGAAGAATTCGGGCGGCGGATCACAACCTGAGAAAGGGGCGATGTGGTGGCGCGCGTACTCGGGGTGGTCCTGGTCCTGGGCCTTGCGACCGCCGTGGTCCCCGCCGCCTCCGCGTCCGCCCCGTCCTCCGGAGCCGGCATCCGGACCACCGCCGTCCAGGACCGAGCCCAGCGCGTCGTCGATCGGCGGGTGTGGGCCTCGCCGGCGCGCCGCGGGATGACCTCCATGGCCGAGACGCTGCTGGCGATGCGCCTCGGCGTGTGGCAGCGGCCCGCCGGCGCCCTCCACCCCTCCGCGCCGAGCACCGTGGTCTTCGACGACGCCCCGGGCTCGAACGTGCGCGTCAGCGCCGCCTCGGAGGATCTGAAGAGCGCCTGCACCACGCAGAGCGAGACCTCGATCGTCGCGGTTGACGACCAGCGCCTCGTCACCGCGTACAACAACTCCGCGAACGGCTGCTACGCCCTCGACTCCTACTCCGGCTTCGCGTACTCCACGAACGGCGGTTCGTCGTGGACGGACGGCGGGGCCATCGAGCCGCCGGTGGGCGGCTTCTCCGGCGGTGATCCCTCGCTCGCGGTCGACCACGACACCGGCCGCGTCTACCTGGCCACGCTCGAGAACGCGCCTGCCCAGAACCCCACGCGGGTGGGCACGATCGAGACCGCGGGCCGCTCGTACATCGGCGTGCGCACCTCCGACGACGGCGGCAAGACGTGGAGCGCCCCCACGGACGGCACGGACGGCCTCGTCGGCGACCACGACAAGGAGCTCCTCGCTGTCGACAACTCCGGCGGCCCCAACGACGGCACGGTGTACTTGGCGTGGACCGACTTCGCGGCCGGCCAGGCCCGCGGGGTGATCACGTTCTCCCGGTCCACCGACCACGGCGCCACGTGGTCCGACCCCATCCGGCTGTCGCACACCGACACCCTCTACAACCAGGGCGCCTATCCGGTGGTCGGCCCGAACGGCGAGCTGTACGTCACGTGGACCACGCAGCTCACGCCGACGCCGGGCATCTGGTTCACGAAGTCGCTGGACGGCGGCGGCACGTTCTCGAGCCCGAAGCGGATCAGGACGATCCAGGGCGTCGGCCACGCGCTCTCGGCGTGCGGCCGCGACGGCATGAACGGCGACATCCGCATGCTGTCGTGGTCGACGATGGCCGTCGACACGACACCGATCACCGATCCCGCGGCTCCCCCTCCGTCCAGAGGGACCATCTACATCTCCTACGCGTCGCAGAACGGCACGGACGAGGGGGATGTGTACCTGATCCGGTCGACCGATGGCGGGCTGACCTGGAACCCGCCCGCCCCGTCGCTCGGGGTCCGGGTCAACGACGACACGACCACCCGCGACCAGTTCATGCAGGGGATCGCGGCGCAGCCGAACGGCGAGGTGGCGTTGTTCTGGTACGACCGCCGCGCCGACGCCGCGAACACGAACATCGAGGTGTACGCCGCCCGATCCACCGACGGCGGCCAGACGTTCGGTCCGAACCTGAAGGTCGGCGACGTGGCCTTCGAGGGCATCGGCAACAACAACGAGCGCGACCCCGGCGTCGCCAGCTGCTACATGGGCGACTACATGCAGATGACCCCCGTCTCCGGCGGGTACGCCGCCGACTGGGGGGACAACCGCGACCGGTATCCCGGCGTGCAGGGCCAGGGGTTCCGGAGTGACCCCAACGTCTACTTCAGCCGGATCTCGTTCCCGGCGTGAGCGCATGACCGACGACCGACCACCGACCGGCACGACGAGCCCGGATCCGAAGGATCCGAAGGAGATGAACGCATGAAGCTGAAGACGATCGCGATCTCGACGGTTGCCGCGGCGGTGCTGATCGGGGCTCCACAGGGAGCGGCGGCGGGGTTGCCGTCGGATCAGAGCGGCCGGATCGCCGGTCTCGTGCAGCGGATCGCGCCCATGCGTGCGCAGGTCACCGCCCTTCGGCAGACCCTCGCGGATGGCACGGTCCTCTCCGCGGTGCGGGCGGGAGCGATGGCGGCGGGGCTCGGGCGGGTCGTCGACGACGTTCGTGCCACCGGTGGCGCGCCGACCACCCTGCGGCAGGCCGTGCGCTCCATCGCGGGCGCCGTCGCGAGGGCCGACCGCATCACGCGGCACAGCCCGGCGGCTCGCCTGGCCCGGCGCTTCTCGGTCCAACGGGCACTGCAGCTCTCGTTCGAGCTGATGCACGCCAGACGCCTCCCGTCGAGCATCCCCATCCCGAGCGCGAAGCCCGCGTTGCGGGCGGCGGCGATCGTCGCCATCGCGGTTGACCGGGCCATGCCGGCGCTGAAGGCCGCGGCGGCCACCATGGGTCCGGCACCGGCTCCCTCGGACGCGCTTCCCGGGTGCGACCTGGTCGACCAGTCGCCGACCGTGTGCGTCGGCGGCCCCGGCAACAACGAGTACCTCGGGAACGAGGCCGTCCTCATCGACCTCGCCGGCAACGACGTGTACCGCAACAACGCGGGTGGGGCCTCGCTCGGCGCTTCCCTCTCGCTCGACCTGGCCGGCAACGACACGTACGAGGCCTCCGGTGTAACGGCATCGAGCGCGCAGGGCGACGGCTTCTTCGGCGGCGTCGGGTTCCTGCTGGATGGCTCGGGCGACGACTCCTACCGCCTGTCCTCGACGACCGGCGCCACCGGCGGCCAGGGGCTCGGGTTCTTCGGCGGGGCAGGCTTCCTGGTGGACGGCACGGGCAACGACACCTACAGCCAGGATTCGGCGGTCACCGGCAGGCCGGCCGGGGCAGCGGGTCAGGGCGAGGGATTCTTTGCGGGCGTCGCCTCGTTCGTGGACTCCGGCGTCGGGAACGACACGTACTCCATGCACGCGCTGGAGATCCCGCAGCAGACCACGATCCAGGACGACGACGGCAACGACATCGCCGTGACGCTGATGGGAAGCGCGGCCTCCGCCGCCCAGGGCGTCGGGGGGTTCGGGGGCGCCTGCGTCTTCTCGGACTCGGGTGGCACCGACTCGCTCAGTATCGACACGCACATCGCCGCGACTCCGCCCGACGCGCCGCCCGTCGTGATCACGCACGACGCGACCGTCGGCACCATCCAGCAGTTCATCCAGACCGCGGGGCAGGCCGATTCGGTCGTCGGCGGCGGCGGGTTCGTCCTCGAGGGCCCCGGCGACACCACCTACTCCCAGCGCGCCGTGATGGAGCCGGTCCCCGTGTCCGAGGCCGGCGTCTACGGCGAGGCCATCGGCCAGGGCGACGCACCGCTCGGGACGACGGCGGTGCTCTCCGATCCGAGCGGCAACGACACGTACTCGGCCAAGGTGGCCATCGCGACCGGCGTGGCGTTCACCGCGACGGACGGTTGCGCGTGCGATGCGGACATCGCGGCGATCACCGGTCAGGTGTCGGCCATCGTCCAGGGCTACGGGGCGAACGCGGACGGGCTTCTCGACGACGGCGGCGGCAACGACACCTTCTCCGTCGACCTGTCGAACGCGGTCGACCTCACGATCGACGACCAGCGCACGACAGCAGCCACTCCGCTCATCGGGAACGCATCGGCCTCGCCGGTCACGACGTATGTGCAGGGCGCGGGGCTCGGCGCGGCAGGCGCCGGCATCCTGGCCGACATCGGCGGCAACGACTCGTACTCGGCGACGGCGAGCTCGACCGCGCACGTGGCCGGCTCGGCGCTCACGGCGGGCAACGAGCCCGCGCTGACACCCGGCTCGGGCCCGGCCACGGTCGACGCCCAGGCTGTGGGCTCCTTGAACGGGTTCGGCGGGCTGCTCGACATCGGCGGCAACGACACCTACACGGCCACCGCGACCTCCAACGCCACCGGGAGCGACGCGGCGCAGGCAGGTGCCGTGAACGTGCACGCGCAGGGCGCGGTGGACGCGGAGCCCTCGGCTGCCTTCCTGGCGGACCTGGACGGCGTGGGGACCGACACCTTCAAGCAGACCCCGGCCCAGGCCGCGTGCCAGGGCGCCAGGGGACAGGGGGCGTGGCAGGACTGCGGCAGTTACGCCGGCGGGGTGAACGCGTAGCGACGGGTCAGTCGTGCAGGTGCACAAAGGAGGCCGGCCGGGCTCCACCGAACCAGCCATCCGTGCGCCCAAAGCTCCCCGTCACGCTCCTCCTGATCGCACTCCTCGCCGTTGCGTCGTCGTCCGGCGGCCCGGCCGCGGCGAGCAGCGCCCCCGGCCTGACCTACGCGGGGACGGCGACCGCGGCGACCGGTGACGCCGTCGCGCTGAGCGCGACCCTGAACGACCAGGCCGGGAACCCGTTGGCAGGCCGGCAGATCCGGTTCACGCTCGCCGACCAGCCCGCGGTGACGGCCGTCACCGACACCGCCGGCTTCGCCGCGGCGTCGCTCAACGTGCTGAAGGCGGCGGGACCGGCGCAACTACGGGTGAGCGGGGGCGGCGAAAGCGCCTCGGTTCCCTTCACCGTGACGCCACCCTCCACGTCCCTCACGATCTCCAGGGCCGGTGCCGGCGGGGGAGAGCCCTCGATCGACGTCGAGCCTGAGGGGAACGTCTACGTCTCGGCCGTGAATGGACCGATCCTGGCCCGGTCCACCAACGCGGGCACGACGTGGAAGAAGCTCACCACGCCGTTCACGAGCGCCGGGGACACCACGATCAACCACGACACCGCGGGGTCCGTCTACCTGAGCAACCTCAACCTCACGACGTTCCAGATCGAGACGTACAAGTCCACGAAACAGGGTGACGGGCCATGGGTGAAGGGCGCCGCACCGGTGGCCCAGGGCGGGTCGACCGATCAGCCCTTCCTCGCCGACCGGCAGTGGATCGACACCTACATCCCGCCCGGGAAGACCACCGATCAGGCCCGCGTGTACGTGACGTACCACGACCTCACCGCGCCCAGCCAGATCTGGATCAACGTGTCAACCGACGGCGGGAAGACGTTCGGTGCGCCGCAGGACATCATCGCGACGTCGCCGGTCGCGGAGGCCTACACCGCGTGCAACAGCATCCCCGGTGGGGCGAAAGTGGTCCAGAGCGGTCCGCACGCGGGACGGGTGTACGTGGCCTGGATCGCCGGCGACCCGGTCACGAACCCCGCGACAGGCTGCAACCTGACGCAGCTCGACACGTTCCACACGATCTGGATCGCGTGGTCGGACGACGCCGACGCGGCGACGCCGACGTGGACGTCACAGCAGGTGTTCGACGGCGGCATCGGCCACGACGGGTCCGCCCTCTTCGCCGACCTGACCCTGGACGACGCCGGGAACCCGTACGTCGGGTTCTCCATGAACATCGGGACCGAGTGGGACACCTACGTGGAGGCTTCCTTCGACGGAGGGACGACTTGGAACGGCCGCTCCGACGGGACCGGCGCGCCGTACCGGGTCAACGCCGACATCGGGACCCACTACTTCCCGGCCATCGCCGCGGGAGCGCCGGGCCACGTGGACGTGGCGTACCTGCGCACCCCCACCGTCGTCGAGACGACGCCGTACGGCAAGCCCCTTCCCAACGGCGGCGCGAACGCCGACTGGAAGTTGTTCGTGGCCCAGTCGCTCGATCTGAACCTCGGCTCGCCGACGTGGACCGCCACGGAGGTCACGCCGCAGCCGATGCATCACGGCAACATCTGCGTCCTCGGGCTCTTCTGCGCCGCCGTCCCCGGTGCTGACCGGTCCCTGCTCGATTTCATCGACGTCGCGATCGATGGTGCGGGCAACGCGCACGTGAGCTACTCCGACAATGGCGGGAAGTCCACCGAGACGGACGTCGCCAATCAGGTCTCGGGGCCCTCGGCCTTTCTGTCCTCGGGGAGCGATGTGGGGCCCGCTCTCGAGGGGATCCCGCGTTACGACCACGTCGCGATCGTCGTGCTCGAGAACGAGGACTTCGACGCGAGCTTCAGCACGTCGAGCCCGGCCAAGTACCTGAACAAGACCCTCGTCCCGAAGGGCGTGTTGAACACCGGGTATTACGCCACCGGTCACGTGAGCCTCGACAACTACATCGCCATGACCAGCGGCCAACCGGCCAACCCGCTCTCGTCCTCCGACTGCGAGGCGAACAACTTCTGGAGCTGCGTGCAACCGCAGCATGCGTATTCGAACGGGGCGAACATCGCCGACCAGCTCGAGGCCGCAGGCCTCTCGTGGAAGGGGTACGTGGACGGGACGACGACGCCGTGCGTCCACGCGGCGTACGACCCCACGGATCCCCAGCCGGACCCGTACCAGGGCGACGGATCCAGTCCCGAACCCGCGGGTCCCGACTACGCGGACCGGCACAACCCGTTCATCTATTACGACGACATCGTGGGGGACGACGCGCGGTGCCGGGCACACGTCCGCCCGTTCACCGAGCTCGCCGGCGACATGGCGGCGGACACGCTGCCGGCGTTCGCCTTCCTCTCCCCCGACACGTGCAATGACGGCCACGACGCGCCGTGCAGCGACGGCCGCCCCGGTGGGTTGACCACGGCAGACAGGTTCCTCTCCGACAACGTCCCGGCGCTGCTCGGCTATCTCCAGGCCCACAACGGCCTGCTCATCGTCACGTTCGACGAGGCCAACCCCGCGAGCGACTTCAGTGGGTGCTGCCACGGCGGGCCCGGCGGTCAGATGGGCTTCGGCGGCAAGATCGGGCTGCTCGCGATCGGGCCCGGCGTCAGGCCCGGGCAGCGCGTGGCGACGAAGTACGACCATGCGTCGCTGCTGCGGACCCTCGAGGACACCTTCGGGATCGGGACGTACCTCAACAACGCGGCCGTCTCCGATCCCATGCGCGACCTCTTCGAGTAGCCCTCGAAATGCGCGGCCGTTGCGTATCCTCGGGCGGATGATGTCGTCCGCCACCCGTCGCATTCTCGCGGTGGTCACGCTCCCGCTGCTCGCCCTCGCGCTCACGGCGTGCTCCGGCGGGTCGGATCATCCTTCGGGGAAGGAGCTCGTGATCGTCGTGAACGCCCCGTTCTCCGTGTCGCCGACCATCGGGCGGACGATCGTGCAGGGGACGGAGCTCGCCGTGCGCCAGATCAACGCCGGCGGCGGGGTCGACGTCGCCGGGACCCGCTTCAAGCTCCGCGTCGAACGTCTCGACAACGGGCTCTCGCCGCAGAAGGCGCTCGAGAACGTGCGGCAGGCGGTGTCGGAGCACGCGATCGCCATCGTCGACGAGGGCACGGGGGTCGACGCGTCCTGGCAGGTGGCGAACGACGCCGACATCCCGCTCTGCATCACGTACGAGGGCGGCGAGCGGCTCGTCGATCCGGAATCGCGTCCCAACGTCTTCCGCATCGGTCCCACCGATCACGGGGTGGCGTTCCGTCTCGCGGAGTATCTCGTGCCGAAGGGATCGAAGATCGCGTTCCTGCACGACGACTCGACCTATGGACAGCAGGGCGCCCTCGCGTTCGAGGACTCGTTCGGGCACACGCCGGAGGCGGTGGTTGCCAACGTGGCCGTTCCGTTCTCCGCGCCCGACGTGTCGCCGCAGGTGCTCCAGGCCCGGCGTTCCGGCGCGACGGCGCTACTCGTGTGGGGGCAGTCCACCACGATCGCCAACGTCATCCGCGCCGCGCGGAGCTCCGGGTGGGACGTGCCGGTGTACACGCCGCCGTCGGGCGCCGACCCGCTGATCCGCCAGGCGCTGTCCGATCATCCCGAGTGGGTCGACGGGCTCACGTTCGCGTCGGGTCGGATGACCGCCGAGCGCGGCCCGGGGCCGTTCCTGTCGTTCCAGCACGCGTACGAGAAGGCGTTCGGCCCGGACGAGGTCGGGGTGAAGACGTCCTCGGGCGAGGACGTGATCCAGCCCCCGGAGTTCGCGATGTATCCCTACGACTTCGTGCACGTCCTGGCCGCGGCGTTGACGGCGGCGCACTCCACCGACGGCGCCGCCGTGCTCTCGACGCTGAACCAGGTGGACGTCCGGGGAGCGAACGGCGACGAGCGCGGCTTCAACGAGAAGAACCACGAGGGCGTCGTCGACGACGACGTGTACTTCGCCGTGTTCCACGACATGACCTACGCCCCGGTGCAGGACGACCCGTTGTCCTCGACGCTCCAGACGATCGACCAGACGGGATGATGTCGGACCGGTCGAGCATCCGGCGGCTGGCGGCGGTGTTGCCGCTGTCGGTCGTGGTCCTGGCCTCAGCGGGGAGCACCGCGTTCGCCGGCGACGCCATCCACCTTCCCACGCGGGCGGACGCCACGGCCATCGCCCCGCGAACCGAATGCCTCCTGAACGGGATCAACAGCGGGCTGCCCTCGTTCATCGTCCATGGGTGCCTCGAGACCCGGCTGCCGGGCGCCGTGTCCGACCGGGAGCGCGTCGAGGTCGACGTGGGGCCGGACGGCACGCCCCTCGGGGTGCGCGTCACGCAGCACCTGGAGCTCTCCGGCCTCGGCGACTTCTCCTTCAAGGTGCCGGGCCCGGCGACGGACGTCCGGGGCCTGCCGGGGTCGGAGGAGCAGCCCGGCCTGCGCAAGGGAGCCGTCCTGTGGCAGGGGTTCTCGCCGGGGCGGCGTGTGCTCGGGGCGGTCCTGGACCTCCATCCGGACCTCGAGGCCGATCTCCTGCCGCTCCGGTTCACGATCGACGCGACGATCGGCGGGGCACCGATGTCATCCGGCGAGCCGCGAAGCGGCCCGTTCGAGATGACGCTTCGCATCGCGAACCGCACGGCGACGCCGATCACGATCGCGCCGGCCTCGACGGACCCCGCGGCGGTCGGTGCGGCGCTCGACACGGTGCGGCGCGACCTCGAGCACGGCCGGCGCCCCGTACCCGGTGAGCATGGTCTTCCCGAGAGTTTGCCCTCCACGGGCGCCCCCACGACGCGGTCGGCCCGGATCGAGGCCCCGTTCAGGATCGAGGGTGAGCTGTCGTTCCCGGACGGCACGCTCACCGGGGCGCAGGTCCACGGCGCGTCCCTCGGCGGGGGCAGCACCCCGACGATCGTGCTGCGGCAACAACTCGGTGGAGGAGCGCCGGCGTCGATCGAGGTGCGCGTGACAGGGGTCGCGCACCACCTCGGGCTCCCACGCCTCGTGGTGCACGCGGAGCCGGCACCGCCTCTCGCCTCGAGCGTCTCGCCGCCCGAGGGGGGATCGGCGAGCGCCTACGCCGCCGCCCATCCGTCCGGCTCGCGGCGGATGGTGTCCGACCTGCTCGAGGCGCTGTGGCGGACCGCGCGTCTCGTGCAGTTCGATGCGTATCTCGGCAACCCCGACCCCGCGGGCCCGGCCCGAAGCACGTACGTCTTCACGCTCGCAGCGCCGAAGCAGGAGGCCGCTCCGGTCCGGACGGCCGGCCCGGGCGCGCTCGATCCGATCGGCGCGCTGGTGTTCTCGCTGGTCGCGCTGGTCGTGCTCCTCGGGCTCGCGCTCGCGTGGTCGCGGGCGTGACGCCGCGCGAGTGTCAGGACGGCGACGGCGTGGGTGTGGCGGTGGACAGGGGCGTTCCCGATGCCCCCGGTGTGGGTGTGGCAGGCAGAACGCCGGGGAGCTTCGAGCGATCCGGCACGTAGATCAGCAGCATGATCGCGTGCGGCGTGCTGCACAGCATGTCCTGCGCCTTGAACGCGCCGAACGCGGGCGACTTGATGAACTGGTCCTCGATCTCGCCGGGCTCCGCGTCTCCCCGACCCAGCTGCCAGCCGGCCGCGGGCCACTCCTTGAGGACGTACTTGGCGAAGTCGGTGGTGTTCACAGTGAGCACGAACAGCCCCCGGAAGTAGCCGACCGTCTTCGGCAGGCGCCGGCTCGCGTACGTGCCCTCCGGCAGGGGGAGGTCCTTCGGGACCCACGACGGGAAGTCGATCCTCTTCGGGAGCTTGCACTTCGGCAGTGGCGACAGGCTCGGGGTCGGGACCGCCGACGTCGCCGACGTCCTGGATGGTTGTGGCGTCCCATCCGCGGACGAACCGCCTCCGCCGCACGCCCCGAGCAGCAGCGCGAGCGCGATCGGGGCGACGAGCAACGGGACGCGGGAGCGGGGCATGGGTTCGCTATACTCCGCGACGCTCTCGGCCAGCGTCAATCAGGAGCAACGTGGCCGTCGTCCTCCAGGTCCTCATCACCGGCCTCGCTGCCGGCGCGGGCTACGGCCTTGCGGCCATCGCCTTCTCGCTCATCTATCGACTGACGGGCGTGATCCACTTCGCCCTCGGCGAGCTGGTCAGCCTGGCGGTGTTCGTCACGCTCTTCGCCGCCGCCGGGACCGGTCCGGTCACGGCCACGAACGTCTCGGTCGGCCGATTCACCCTCGCGGCGCTGGCCGGGCTCGCCGTCACCGTTGCCGCCGGGCTCCTGATGTACCTGCTGGCGGTGCGGCCGTTCACCCGGCGGGGGCTCGTGCTGGGGTGGATCGGCGCCACCGTGGCGGTGGCGTTCGCCGTACGGGGATATCTCGCGGCGGCCTTCGAGCGGCCGGCCTACGTGTTCCCCGATCCGATCCCGTTCCATCGCCTCGGCCACGAGGGGGTGCTTCGGCTCGGGGGCGGCGTGTCGGTGCAGATCCGGGCGTTCTTCGTGATCGCCGTCGGCGTCGGGCTGGCCGCGCTGGCGGCGTGGGTCCTCGGCCGCACCGAGGTCGGACGGGGGCTGCAGGCCGTGGCGGAGGAGCCGGTCGGCGCGCGGGCCGCAGGCTTGCCGGTGGAGCGTCTCCTGGCCGGTGCGTTCGCCGCCGCCGGCCTGCTGGCGGCCCTCGCCGCCATCGTCCAGGCGCCGGCGGCGGCGGTCACCGTCGACACTGGTTCGCTCCTCGCGCTCAAGGGGCTCGCCGCGGCGCTGCTCGCCCGGTTCGGATCGCCGTGGCGTGCGCTGGCGGCCGGTCTGGGACTGGGCGTCGTGGAGCTCGGCGTGTCCAGCTTCCATCTCGGTGCGGTGCGTCTCGGTCCCGAGTACCGCGACTGGGTCCCGCTCGCGCTCGTTCTCGCTCTGATGGCCGTCGTCCGCATGGGGCGGGCCGCGCCCGACGTCGAATAGCGATTGATCGAACCGGTGCGCCGCCCGATCCAGCAGCTGCGATCGTCGGTGCGCGATGGTGCTCGCGACGCGGCCGGGGCGTGGAGCTCGCGATCCTGGGCAGCGCTCGCGCTCTTCGCCGTCGCGGCCACCCTGCCCGCGATCGTGTCGGATTCCGTCACCGTCGCGCGCATCGCATCGGGTCTCTACATCGCGCTCGCCGCGGTGGGGCTGAACTTCGCGGTGGGGCTCGCGGGCCTGCCCTCGCTCGGCCAGGGTGGGTTCGCGGCCGCCGGAGCCTTCGGCGCGGCGTGGCTGCGGGTGCACGCCGGGTGGGAGCCCGCGCCGGCCACGCTCGCCGGCGTGGCCATCGCCCTCGGTGCCGGGGCGATCGTCGGGGTCGGCGCCGTCCGGCTGCGCGGGGTCTTCGTCGCGGTGTCCACGTGGATCACGGCCTGGCTCGTCGCGTTCGTGCTCACCGCGTTCACCGGCCTCTCGGGCGGATCCCAGGGGCTGGTCCTGCCGGTCGAACGGGTCGGGCTGCCCGGCACCGGGGTCTCGGCGGCGTTCACGCCGGGCGTCCACTACGAGCTCGCGCTCGTCCTGCTGGCGCTGGCGCTGGTGGTGTTCCTCGCGGTGGCCCGGGGACCGAGCGGGCTGGCCTATGCGGCCGTGCGCGAGGGCCCGGCGCAGGCCTCGGCGCTCGGCGTCGACCGGTCGCGTCTGCAGCTCGGCGCGTTCGTCGCCGCGGCCGGGATCGGCGGCCTCGCGGGCGCGCTGTCGGTGCAGCTCGCGGGCGTGGCCGACCCCGCCGGATACGGCCCGCTCCTCTCCGTGGAGCTCTTCGTCGCCGTGGTGCTCGGGGGCGAGGGCCGGGTGATCGGTCCTGCCGTCGGTGCCGCGCTCCTGGCGCTGATCCCGGGCGCGGCGCGCGGCCTCGGTTCCTTCGCCGGTGTGGGACTGGCTCGCTTCGAGCCGGTGCTCGCCGCGGCCCTCCTCGTGGTGGGGTTGCTCCTCGGAAGAGGGGGAGCGGTCGGCCTCGCCGAGCGGGCCGCGACCGCCATCGGCCTGCGAAAGCGACGTCACGACGAGGCGTCGCCGGCCGAGACGCAAGAGACCGAGGAGCCCATGCTCACGCCGAGACACGGCCCCGCAACGCTCGCGGCGACCGAGGTGTCGAAGCGCTTCGGCGGCGTCGTGGCCCTCGACGCGGTCTCCATCCGCCTCGATTCCGCGCGCGTTCACGCGCTGGTCGGACCGAACGGCTCGGGGAAGACAACCCTCCTGCGCGCGCTCGGGGGCACCGTCCGTCCGGACGGAGGGCGCATCGTCCTGGACGACGTGGATCTCACCGCCGCCACGACCGAGGAGCGAGCCCGGGCCGGGGTGGTCCGGACGCTGCAGCGGACCTCGGTGTTCGAGGACCTCACCGCCGTGGAGCACGTCATGGCCGGGGCGACGGTGGGGCGGTCCTTCGGCGGCGCCCTGCGAACGGCCGTGGCCACGCCCCGGAACCGCGCCGAGAGCCGGGAGATCCGCGCGCGAGCCGAGGCCATCCTGGGGATGGCCGGGATGGAGGCCGATGCGGACGTCCCGGCCCACCAGCTCGACGCGGGGGCCCAGCGCCTCCTGGTCCTGTGCACGGCCTACGCGTCGCTCCCGTCCGTGATGCTCCTCGACGAGCCCTCCGCCGGGATGGAGGCGGGGGAGACCAGGCTGGAGCGGTTCCTGCGGGCCCTGGCCGACCTCGGTGTCGCGGTCCTGGTCGTGGAGCACGACTTCCATCTCGTGAACGCCGTGGCGCAGGAGGTCACGGTCCTCGACGCCGGTCACGTCGTCGTCCGGGGCACGCCGGAGGAGGTCCGCCACGACCCCGAGGTCCAGCGCGCGTATCTGGGCGGGTAGCAGGCGGTCTAGGGGAGTATCCCCTTGACGGCTGTACAGCCACGTGCTACCCTTTTCCCATGTCCAAGGTGGATCGGAACAACCCGAAGCGGTCCTCGGCATCCGAGGCTCGCTGCACGCGCTTCG
>JBHELK010000118.1:0-15302 GCA_046263085.1 Actinomycetota bacterium | reverse complement strand
GGACCTCGCCGTCGAGCAGGCGCTCCGGCTCTTCGCCATCGCGGAGGACGGGTTCTCTTCCTCGAGCGGCAAACGCTTCACGGACAACGCGTCGGAGCTCGCCCAGTCGACGCACACGGTCATCCAGTTCGTCCCCGGAGTCGCGACTGCGGATGCGCCGCCCATGCTCGTGTACGCCGCGCTGAGCCCGACCGGCCGAGCCGTGTGCGGATCCTCCCGCTCGATCTCCGGCGAGCTGTTCGCGATCAGACAGGCAGCCAGCGGATCAACGTCGTACTGGAGCGGAACGTCCATGCCATCGGGCTGCACCGCTCAGCCCCTGGCAACCTCCTGGTAAGCACGCGACGGTGTCGCTGCTGGTCAAGTTGCTGGGGAAAGGGAGGCCCATCACACTCCGACGATGCGGCCGGAGACCCAATATGCGCGCTCAGGTGACGTTCACATCGCCTACCAGACGACTGGAAGCGGTCCAATCGACGTGGTACTGGTCGATCAGTGGTGGAGCAATGTCGATGCCCAATGGGACGTCCCGCCACTGGCCCGCCTCCTGGAACGGGTCGCGTCCTTCAGTCGTCTTGTCGTTTTGGACAAGAGAGGAACCGGCTTGTCGGATCCGGTCCCGCTCGGAGGCTTGCCGACGCTCGAGGAGTGGATGGACGACATCCGAGCGGTCCTCGACGACACGGGATCAGACCGCGCGGCGCTCTTCTCGGGCATCGGCGCCAGCTACCTCACGATCCTCTTCGCCGCCACGTACCCTGAACGGACCTCCGCGCTGATCCTGGTCGATGGCTACGCGCGGCTCCTCGGGACCGACGACTATCTCCCCTGGTTACCGCGGGAGTTCCCGCCGGAGGAGGCACGTCACATCCGCGAGGGGTGGGGACGGGGCATCCTGCTCGAGCGCCTCGCTCCAAAAGAGGCGAGGGATCCCGCCCTCCTCCGCGCCTTTGCCGCGTACGAACGCCAATCGTCGAGCCCCGGCGTCGCTGCGGAGATGCTCAAGATGCTCTACGAGGGGGACGTCCGCAGCGTCTTGCCGGCGATCCGCGTACCGACGCTCGTGATCGGCCACGCGAGGTCGGCTCGGATTCCGTTGGAGCACACCCGATATCTCGCAGAGCACATCCCCGGGGCACGCTATGTCGAGCTCCCCGGCGACGAAAACCTGCCCTGGGCGGGGGACCAGGCGACGCTCGTCTCCGAGGTTCAAGAATTCTTGACGGGTGTTCGACCGCAGGAAGAACCGGACCGAGTGCTCGCGACCGTCCTGTTCACCGACATCGTGGACTCGACCAAGCGCGCAGTCGAGCTCGGCGACCAGCGTTGGCGCTCCCTCCTCATGTCCCACGACCGCGCCGTAAACGAACAGGTCCGACGCCACCGCGGTCGCGAGATCCAGAGCACCGGCGACGGCGTCCTCGCCGTCTTCGACGGCCCGGCCCGAGCGATCCGGTGCGCCGAGGCGATACGGGAAGCGATGGAGGCACTCGGCTTGGAGGTGCGCTCTGGGCTCCACACCGGAGAGATCGAGGTGACCGACACGAACGTCGCCGGAGTGGCCGTTCACATCGGGGCACGGGTCTCGTCGCTGGCCAGGCCCGGGGAGGTCCTCGTATCCAGCACGGTCAAGGACCTCGTGATCGGCTCGGGGATCGAGTTCGAAGATCGGGGTGCCCACCTGTTGAAGGGTGTACCCGACGAGTGGCGCCTCTACATGGTCGTCGGCTGAGACGATCGAACCACCTTGGTGGTTGACGAGGCCGTACGAGGACCTACGGCTTCCGACGAGGTAGAACGATTTTCGATCCTTCCCGACGCGTTCTGCTACCCATTTTGCCACCTGAACCCGGTCAGGATCTGCCCACGTCAGCAGTCATAGGTGGCGACATGGAGATAGTCCGAGCCCCCCCTTCCCCTTCGAGGCAGCCAGCCTGGTTTGGCCTGATGGAACGCCTCTACGAAGACACTGTTGGAGTTTCGCCACGGCTGCGCCCTCCGAGGCGAGCCTCCGAGCAGTGGCCTCCCCGATCCCCCTGCCTTGCTGAAGGCCTCAGGGACGCACGGCGACCAGGCCGAAGTCGGCCTGGGGGGATCCTTTGACGACGCCCTGGTTCACCATGGGCAGCGGATCCCCATAGCCGTGGGACACGAAGGTGCCGGCCGCGTACACGGTTCCCTCGGGACCCACCGCCATCTGGACGTCCAGATCCTCATCGATCCCCGCGACTGAGCTGTTGAAGTCGTCCTCGAACAGCTTGGCACCGGTGGCGGCTGAGAAGCCGGCGATCATCCAGTCCGTCGGTGTCGTCCGGAACAGGTTCGCCGTGATGGTCGGCACTCCTGCCCCTGCCGCCGTCATGTCGTTCACGGGGATCAGCAACCCCACCTCGTACACGGCGGAGCCGTCCGGCGCGACCGTGATCGCGGTCCCGCTCGACTCGAAATTGGAAGGCGCGTTCTGCCCCGTCATCCATCGTCGCTCCCCGGTCAAGGGGTCGTACGCGGCGGCGAAGCTGGTCCAGCTCGACGCCTGGCCCGAGAGCGCGGTGCCGGAAACGGTCCCTCCGACGTACACCCTGCCCAATCCCGTGGGGGAGACGACGACGGATGACCCGGAGGCCACCATCCCGTCGGTCCCCGAGCCCTCACCCTGCTCCCACAGCGTGTCACCGTCGGCTGCGTCGTATGCCAGGGTGGTCGCGGTCGACCCGTTCGCGCCGTAGTTCCCGGTTCCCGTCACGAACACTCGCGTGGAATCCTGCGCCACGACGAGGTCCCATGCGGCCGACTGCGTGCCGTCGACGCCGTCGTACGTCCGAACCCACTGCTGCTGTCCGGTGTGGGCGTCGTAGGCAACCGTCTGGAACCGAAGCTTCTCGTGTTGCTTACACAGGCCACAAGGGATCACGTCCTTCCCACCGGCACCGGACACGAAGACTCGGGAGCCGTCGGGGCTGACGGCGATGGCTAGTGGCTCGTCGTCCCCATGCTCGGGATCGTCGTAGCGCGCCACCCACCGCCGTTCCCCGGTCGCCGCGTCGTAGGCGACCGTCGCCAGATCCCAGGTGGCCAGCCCCTCCACCCAAGAGCAGCAGCTGACACCGGAGACAAACACCGTGTCTCCGGCCGGGCTGACGGCGATCCGGAACCCCATGTCCGGCCCCTTTTCGGGACCGATGTAAGAGGAGAACCAGAGCCGGATGCCCGTGGCCGCATCGAAGGCGAGCGTGGCGTAGGACCAGTAGTACGGCGTACAGCTGAGCAACGCTCCTGGGGACCCGTACACACCGATCACGAAGACCCGGCTCCCGTCCGGACTCACCGCGATGTCGAGCGGCGTGTCGCACAAATGATTCCAGTCGAAACGATTGCTCCATACCTGCTGTCCCGTGACCGCGTCGAACGCCACCACCACGGTGTCGTAGCCGGTCGTGTCGTCGAAGCTGGCGAAGGTGGTGAACACGAAATGCCCGTCGGGGCTCACGGCCACGTTGTGCGCCCCCGCGCCCAACCCGACGGAGCGATCCCAACTCCCATGGTCGTAGGTGGAGGTCCACGCCCGGCACGACGTGCCGGTGGGGCGAGCGGGGACTGAGCAGGGAAGGGCCGGGACACCGTCCGGCTCGACCGGCGCCATCGGGACTCCGCGGGCCGGGCCGTCCGAAGCCGTGGGAGCCCCGAACGACACCCTGCCCATACACGTCGGTCCCGGGAGGATCCCCGGGGGCACATCCGATCGGCCGCACGCCCCCCGCGCGCTCTCCGACCCCCGGTGGGCTCCCCGGGCCACGGCAGGCTGCGACAGGCTCGCTGCGACGGCCATGACCACGACCATCGAGGAGACCTTTCGATGCGTGCTCCGTCGCCCGCTCACGAGACATGCACCGGGGTCGAGACGGGGTTCGCGCAGAGGCTGCCGAAGCAGGCCTTGACCCAGACGTCATCGTCGCCCGGCGCCGCGGATCCGGTCGGCATGCTCGCTGAGAACGTCCCGCCCTGGAGGGTGGCAGGCGTATCGAATGCGACGGCGCTCACGGGGGTGCCGTGCGGTGCGATGCCCAGGACCACATGAAGGTTCGGGAAGGTCACGGCGGGCAGATCCACCAGATCGAGAACGGTCGTGTCACCTGCCCCTTGGCCGACGGCCGTCTGAACATGCACCGGTCCGATCCTCGAACCCGGAGCAGCGCCAACCATCGACGTCGGGACCGAGACCAGCACGCTCCCGCCCGTGGTGCCGAATCCACCCGAGAGCGTCCCCACAGGCGTACAGACGGAATCGCAGGTGAGCAGCGTGACGACGGTTCGCGGCGGAGGCACCGGATAGTTGTCGCCGGCCGGGGAGATGATCGGCCAGCCCGGAGGGACCGGCACGCAGAAGTAGCCATCGACCAGGGCACACCCCTTCAGGCCGGACGTGGCAACGATTCGATACGGCGTGTCCCCCACCTCGAAATCCCACTGGTACGTGACCCCCGGATAGCCCCCGGTGGCCAGGCACGCGGCGGCACAGGTGAGGACACCGGGTTCGGCGTGGTCGGCGGCGAACAGGAGATCCCCCTCCTCCGGGCGGGAGATGATGCGGGCTCCGGTGATCTCGGCCTTGAGGTCCGAGGCGCCCATGCCCCCCGAGCTGAAGCCGTCGTCGTTCGGATCGGAGACGTGAGCCAGGACGGCCCCAGTCGCCCGGGCGTGCCCGGTGACGGAGATCGAGCCCCCTTCGTCTCGGGCCTGCACGTCGGTAACCCCGAGCGGGGGCCCGAGATCCTCGAGGGCGACCTGCGTCTGGCCCGACACTCCCATCGTGATCGGGGAGAACCGGCCGTCGTCGGTGATCTGACAGCAGTACGAAGCCACCCACCACTGCGACGAGTCCACCCACTCCGTGGTCTCCAGCGAGCGGTCACGGATCAGCCACCCGTTGAAATGGGAGAGGTTGGGCAGCGTCCCGGTGAAGCGGAACCCGACGAACCGTCCGTCGTCGCTGAGGAACACCTGGGTGGTGCCATTGGGCCAGTCGAGGGCCGAGCCATCGCTCAGCACCGAGACGCGCTCGGTCCGCCCTCCGATCATGTCGTGCAGGAAGACGCCACCCCCGGCGTCGTCACGCTGCGGCACTGTACTCGTGTTGTCGAACGCGACAAACCGTCCGTCACCGCTCATCGTGAAGGACCGGGCCCCCCATTCCGGCGCGGTCCCGTCCGACGCAACGTCGGCCTCCTTCGTCGTGCCGGTCGCCCGGTCGTGGACAAAAATGTGCGCTGCGGTGGTCCCCGCCGGCACCAGGTTCGCCGCGTTGCTCCGGAACGCCACGAAGCGCCCGTCGTCGCTGATCCAGGCGGGCCCCCACCCATCGGTCATCCCCACGGCCTGCTGTCCGGCGCCGGTGACGCTGACCCGCTCTGTGGTGCCTGTCGCCCGGTCGAACACGTAGGTGTCCCACGCGCCGTTGGTGTCGTCCGCCACGAGCGGTGCGATGCTGCCGAAGGCGACGAAGCGTCCGTCCGAGCTCATCGCGCTTCCCGGGTAGGGACAACCCCAGATCGAATCCCCGCTTCCGCCACCCGACCCGGTGTCACCTGCCGTCACGCGCTGAATCGCGCCGGTGGACCGGTCGACCGTGTACAGGTCCACGTATCGGTTCGTGTCGTCCGGAGTGAGATCCCCCTTGGATTGCCCGCAGAGCAGGACCACCCTTCCACCGTCGCTGATGTCCACGGGGTAATCGTCCTGCCAGGGCAGGAGATCGGAGGTCTGTCCGGTGCGCAGGTCTCGCACGAAATGGTTGAGCGTCGATGGATACGGCCCATGGGTGGTGAGGTTCGTCGCCGGGCTCTGAAACGCCACGAAATCCCCGTTTCCGCTCATCACCGCGTAGGCGGACCCGGGCTTCGCCGCCTCACCGTCCGGCGTCACCGAGATGAGCCGGTACTGGACCGGCGGCTTGATGGGGGCGGCGGCCATACTGGGAGCCGCCGGCCCCGCGACCAGGCCGATGCTCAACATTGCCACCAGGAACGAAGTTCGCCGGGGTGACCGGGTCATCGAGTGCTCCTTCTTCGTCGTTGTCCTCCAACCAGTTCGCACGGCATGGCCCGGCTCCTGTGAACCGGCCGTTCCGCTTGCTGCACCCCTCAGAACCCCCTCTGCACGAGCAGCGCTCGGAGCGCGGCGGTCGAGGGGACATCGAATCGCTCGCGGAGCTTGGCCAGGCGCTTGTGCGTACCCCGCTCGCCGAGACCGAGTCGAAGCGCGATCGCGTGGACCGACAGCCCCCGGGCCACGAGCCGCAGCAGGTCCTCCTCCGCACGCGTGACCTCCGGGGTTGCCGGGTCACCGTTCAGGACGCTCGTGAGCTCGTCAGGGAACAGCGGGACGAACGCGAGCGGGACGACGCGGTCGCGCCAACGCTCCGGGACCGCGCTGGGGTCGAGGAGCAGCCATCCGTGGCCGGCGGCCGCCTCTTTCCGGTCGCTCCCTCTGTCAGGCCGGGACATACCGGCGAGTGTCTCCATCGCCCGCGGGCCGTTTCGGAGTCGGGGTCGAACAATCCCGCTCGGACGCGGGAAGAGATGGATGTGGTTCGGCCTCCTCCGCCGGATCCTCGCGCGGGCGACCGGCGGGAGGAGCTTCGATCGGTTCGGTTCCCATGTGAGCAGCTTCGGCGAAGCGGTGGCGCCGGTCATGGGGGGTGGGCCCTACTTTTTTCCGGCCGGTGCGGCGCCGGCCAAGGCCGAGCCGAGCTCGCGGCGCGTGGCTAGCTCGAGCTTGCGCAATGCGGAGGTCACGTGCTTCTCGACCGTCTTGACCGAGAGGAAGAGCCGGCCGGCGATCTCCTGATTCGAGCTGCCTCCCGCCGCGAGCTCCGCCACCTCCAGCTCGCGTGGCGAGAGTTCGGTCCCGTACGCCCTGCGGCCGGGACGGCGCTCGACGCGGATGCCCAACTTCCGGAGGCGGGCACGTACCCGGCCGCATTCCCAGGAGGCGCCCATATCCGAAAACCCGTCGAAGGCACGACGTAGCGACGATGCGGCAGCGCCCGGCTCGCTCGCCATCTCGGCGGCGCCGGCCGCCTCGTGGGCGAGCGCCGCGCGGTAGGCCCGCCCCATGTCGCCCCAGGCTGCGGCCGCTGCGCCGAACCGGGCGCCGGCCACCGCAGGTGCGTCGTGTGCGACCAAGCGGGCCCGGCACATCTCGAGGCCGACCCGTGCCGCCGGAGCGTCACGGCCGGCGAGGCCCCGGGCGAATTCCCGCTCCAGGACGAGCGCCTCCTCGTGTCGCTCCTGCGCGACGAGCGTGTCCACAGCGGCTGGGATCACCTCGGTCCCCCAAACCCAAACGCCCTTGCGCCGGACCGCAGCCAACGGCTCCTCGATCCGCCGAAGCGCGCCGGAGGGATCTCCGCGCGAGAGGTCGAGGCGTGCGAGCGCGGCACTCGCCGCTCCCGCCATCGGGATGGCCCCGTCGGCGATGGCGGGTGACACGCTGCTCGCGAGCCGGTCCTCGGCCTCGTCGACCCGGCCGGTGGCAAGGAGCAGGAGGCCGAGAAGGATCCGTGCGTCGAGATCCGCGGCCCAGTGCGCGTCGGACTCGGCCGCCATGGCCCTGGCCCGGGCCTCAAGGCCCTCCCATCGGCCGGCATCCAGGTCCAAAAGCGCTGTGGTTGCCGCGAGCGAGCCGGCGAACCGGGATGAGCGGGCGGCCTCCATGCGGCGCTCTGCCTCATCGAGGAACGCCCGAGAACGCTGGTCATACCCGAGGATTGCCGCCGCGCCGGCGAGGTTGAGGAAGCCCCGGAGGAGCTGGCGCTGCTGCTGGACGGTCGCTCCGTCGCGCTTCATCCGTGCTGCGGCGCGCCACGCCCGCCGGTCGCCCAGGAACATCAGGGCGGCCGCTCGATCGACCTCGACGAAGATGCGAACGTCGGGATCCTGGACCCGACGCGCCAGACCAGCGGCCCGCTCGATGCACTCCATGTGGTCGGCCATCGTCAGGTCGAAGGTGCCGGGCATCCCGAGGTTGGCCAGGGCCAGCACCGCGACGTCGGGCCGATGGTGGAGCTCCTCGGCGGCCAGGGTGAATGCACGAACGGAATCCACGCCGCGACCGGCCTGGTGCAGCAGTCTCGCCAGGTCGAGACGCAACTGTGCGCGATCGTCGCGGGAGATGGACTCGTCTCGAACCAGTCGTTCGAGGACGGGGATCGCATCGTCGTGGCGCAACCCGTTCGAGGCAGCCTCGGCCAGCTGGTGCGCGATCCGGGCGCGATCCGACGCCGTCGAGATCTCAGCCTCGCTGATGTCCTTAAGGAACGCGACCGCGCCCGAGTGGTTCCCGAGCGCCGCCGAGGCCGCGGCCGCTGCCTCGGCATGAGCAACCCATCGGTCGAGGTCTCCCGTCTCGGCGAAGTGCCGGGCCAGCGACGCTACACGGTCGGGATGTGATCGCTCCAGCTCGAGACCGGCTCGCCGGTGGAGGTCCGACCTGAGCGGTCCCGGAATCGTGTCGTAGACAGCCTGGCGCGCCAGGGCATGTCGGAAGCACAGGACGGAACCGTCCTCCCGCAGAACACCCGAGGTGATCGCCTCGGACAGCGCCGGGATCAGGCGACCGTCGGGAACGACCGCGACCGCCCGGAGGAGGGGGAGCGCGGCATCCTCGTCGAGCACGGCCACGAGAGCGATCGCGAGCTGCGAATCCTCACGCAGGCGGCCCACCCGCTCCCCGACGGCGTCTCGGATCGGCCCGGGAGCTTCGATCTCCTCGAGCAGGTGCCGCTCCCACCGCCCATCCCGCAGGATCAGGTCGCGGCGCTCCTGCAGGAGTCGCAACAGCTCCTCGATGGCGAAGGGCAGCCCGTCGGTGCACCGATGCACGAAGGCGCCGAAGTCCCCGGAGATCTCCGGAGCGTCAAGGATCGCCCGCACCAGCTCGATGGTGCGCGCGGCGTCGAGTGGTCGGAGCACATGGGCGGATTGTGCGATCCGATCGGGGATCCGCGACAGCTGCACGATCGGTGTCGGGAGGTCTTCCCCACGGTAGGTCAGCACGAGGGCGAGGTGCGGCGGCATCTCGCTGAGGAGCACGGCCAGAAACTCCAGGGTCAACGGGTCGGCCCAGTGGAGGTCCTCGAGCACGAGGGCGGTGGGTCCTGCGGATTCGAGGAGCTCCACGACCGCCCGGAACAGCCGGTGGCGCTCGGCGACGATGTCGCCGAGCGGGTCGAGGGCCGGGGCCAGGCTCCCCTCGAGTTCCGGGAGGAGCTGGCGAAGCGCTCCCGTCAGGGGACCGCATCGAGGGAGATGAACGCCCCGAAGGCCTCGAAGGGCATGCACCACCGGGCCGAGCGGGAAGGGCTCGCGCAACCGCAAGCAGCTTCCGATCAGGCGACGCGATCCGGTGGAAACCCTGGCGAGAGCCTCCTGGACGAGACGGGTCTTCCCGACACCGGCCTCGCCCTCCAGCACGACCACCGAGGGCGCCCTGGAGAGCGTCTCGAGCAACTCGGCGAGCTGCTCATCGCGCCCAACGAGGGTGGGCGAAGCAAGACGATCCGGGAGCACGCGGAGTCTTTTCGATGAAGCGAGGCAGAATCCTCCTGAGCCGGACACTGCGGATGAAGCGAGTCGGAGCTTCAACGAGACTGCGTCTACGTGAAGATCGAAGATCACTCAGGCGGAGTTCAGAGGTGTTCGCACCTCTCTTCTCTCGACCGAGTTCGAATAGGACCCTGAAAGTGGAGGTGAGGGGATTTGAACCCCTGACCTCTGCCGTGCGAAGGCAGCGCTCTACCGGGCTGAGCTACACCCCCAAACGCCGCTAGCGTAGCAGCGCTACAGGACCTTCCGGGCCCGCTCCACGTCCTCGGGATCGTCGGACCCCATGACGAGCCGCATGTCCGCGGTGAGGTACGCGAAGCTGAGGTTCACGCCGGCCTCGGCGACCTTCTTGGTGATCTCCCCCAGCGCGCCGGGACGATCCTCCACCGGCACGACCAGCACCTCCTGCGCGTGCTGCACCTGGAACCCGATGCTCCCCAGCACGTCCCCGGCCAGCTCGGCGTCCTCGACCAGCATGTTGGCGATGCCCCCGCCACCCACCGCGAAGGCGCAGAACCCGAGGATGTTCACGCCAGCCTTCCCGAGCGCCTCCCCGACCGCCGACAGCGCCCCGGGGCGGTTCGGCAAGACGACCGTCAGATCCTTCATGCCACTCTCCTTGATGACGTTCCGGGGCAAGGAGATATGCGCGGCGCACGCCAACGAGCGCGCGCGAACGCGATGTCAGGTCGGATTCCCCCCGCCTGCGCTCAGCCTAGCAGAGCCCCCTCGTCGCAGGATCTCCGCGATCGCCTGTCGCTCCGACTCCCATCCGCGCGTGAAGTACAGGCCACGACGCTCCCCCGTTTCGTCGAGGTACTCGACGCCGCGCCAGATCCGTCCGGATCGCTCGCCGGCGTACCGGCAGCGACGCAGCTCGCGCAGGACCCCCGGACGGAACGGCCGACCGCTGAAGGGCTTCGACTTCAGATAGATCAATCGGCGATCCGTGACCGCGAGCCACCACTTCGGCGACAGCCGCGCCGTCAAACCCGCCCCGACTCCTCCTCCCACGCCGCCGGCGAGTCCCGGCACGGCATGGAGGGCGCGGACGCCCACCAATGGGAGGACCAGCAAGAGCACCCCGAGGATCGCGCCTACCACTGCCAGTGAGATCCAGAACGTGACCGAGGGCGGCCGGCCTCCCTGACACAGCGCCGATACCAGGATCCGCTCGTTCGGTTCGAGGACCTGCGCAGCCTTCTCGCGGATCCGCAGTCGCTGCGAATCCTTCAGCGAGCGTTCAGTCCCGTCCGAGGACATCCTTGGCGTGGCGGTCGAGCGCGTCGCGGAGCGAACGCTGCACGAGCGAGAGCGACAGGTCGCCGCGGGTCTTCTCCATGATCGACCGGGCCACGTCGGTCGAGCGGCGGAGGTTGCCGGTGATCGCGTCCGGATAGTCCATCGACGCCAGCACGAAGAAGATGTCCTCCATCGCTCCGAGGAGCTCCTCGCTGCGATCCACGTCGCCCTTGCGCAACAGGTCGAGGATTGCCCGGCGGGTCTCGCCGATGGCCTCGGCCATCCCGTTCAGGTACGGCGCGAGCTGGACGTCGAGCTCGTCGGGGCCCGGGATCTCGGTCCCCTCCACGATGGCCTCGGTGACACGCGCCTCCGCGTACTCCTTCTGCGCGTCCTGCAGGAAGCCGGCGTGCGCGACATCGGGATGCTCGCGGACCGCTTCCATCCCCTCTCGGATCGCGGCCGCCGCCTGCTCCATCAGCTCTCGGGCGGCCGCCTGGTCCCGGCGGTGGATAGCCCTGATCGCGTTGGCCGACGCCCGGATGGCCCGGCGGGCGGCGGGGAGGGCCTGCTCCCTCGCGGCCGTCTTCTCGTCGAATCGGGCCTGGAAGCCTTTCGCGAGGTCGTCGAGCGCCACGAGGAAATCCTGTCAGAAAGCGAGGAGCGGAGGACTCAGCGGGCGGAGGCGGACTCGAGCTCGCGCATCGAACGGACGACCACGTGGACGTCCTCCTCGTCGACGATGCCGAGGCCGTTGTACGTGGGACGGGGAACCCGTCCCCGGCCCGGGGCAACGAGCCGGTCGGTGAAGGGGTCGTGGTGGCCGTGGCCGTTGCCGTTCCCATGGCCGTTGCCGTTGCCGTTCCCGTTCGCCAGGGCCGGCGAGGAGCGCGGAGCATGCACCGCGGCGTCGAACTGCTCGCGCATGCTCTCGACCTCGCGGACGTTGTTGCGGATGGCCAGCAGCATGCCCACGTACAGAACGAGCAGCCCGAACAGCACCGCCGTCGCGTACCAGATCGCCCGGAGCGGTGGGAAGAGCCCCATCAGGAAGCTCAGGCCCATGGCCTCGATGAGCACCATGAACACCCGCCGGCGCCGCTCCCGCGCCCTGGCCCTGGCCCGGTCCCTGGTCCCCAGGAACTTGGCGCCCTTGCGTGGCGCGATGATCCAGCGCCCGTGTCCACGTCCGGTTTCCCTCAATCGCTCCATGCTTCGCCCGAACTCCTCAATGCTCGATGACGATGAGCCCCTCCGGCCCCGAGGGAAGATATACGCGGCCCACATGATTCCCAATCCAGCCAGGATTAACCAACTCACGTGCCATCTCCCCCAGGCGTCGGGACTCTCCGCTGTCACCACATCTGGGCTCGCCACCGACGGTAGCCCGCCATCCGGGGGGAGTAAACACCATCCGTGTAATTTACGGTTCCCTCAGCCTGCCCGGTACTCGCCGCTCTTCCCGCCCCGCTTGGACAGGAGCCGCAGGTCGGAGATCACGGCCGCCCGGTCGTAGGCCTTGGCCGTGTCGTAGAGGGACAGCGCGGCCACGGCCGCCCCGGTGAGGGCCTCCATCTCCACGCCGGTGCGATCCGAGGCCCGGACCTTCACCTCCACGTCGATCACGCCCGACCGCGGATCGGGTCGGACGGAGACATCGGCTCCGGTCACGGCGATCGGGTGGCAGAAGGGCAACAGGTCCGGGGTTCGCTTCACGCCCATGAGGCCCGCGATCCGGGCGGCCTCGATGGGATCGCCCTTCGGTGTGCCCTCGACCAGCGCGGCGCATGCCTCCGGCGTCATCCGGACCGAGCAGCCCGCCACCGCCTCGCGGTCGGTGACGTCCTTCGCCCCGACCTCGACCATGTGCGCGGCGTCATCCGTCACGTCGATCTCAGTCCTCCAGGGCCCGGAACACGATGACCCGGCACCGCTCGCCGATCTCGAGCCGCTCCACCCCGGGGGGAAGAACCGCCAGCCCGTTGGCCCGCGACACCGTGGAGAAGAGGTTCGAGGAGCGCGACCCGGTGGAGGAGGCCAGCCAGCCCATGGAGGTCCGCCGGACCCGTACCCGCGCATACGCCGTCTTGCCGCGAGGTCCGGAGATCTCCGTCTCGAGGAGCGCGTCGACGGTGGGGCGTTCCAGGTCGCGGCGGCCCGCCATCTTCAGGAGCGCGGGCCGCACGAACAGCTCGAAGGACACGAACACCGAGACGGGGTTGCCCGGCAGACCGAAGTACGGCTTCCCCTCGATCTCGCCGAAGGCCTGCGGCATGCCCGGCTGCATCGCGACGCGGGTGAACTCCACCTCGCCCCGCTTGAAGAACGCGCGCTTCACCACGTCGCGCTCCCCAACCGACACGCCGCCCGAGGAGATGAACGCGTCGGCCTGGCCCAGCTGCGAGAGGATCGTCTCCCGGAACCCGTCGACGTCATCGCGGACGATACCGGCCGGGTACGGCCGCGCGCCGGCATCCTTCGTGGCGCCGTACAGCGCGTACCCGTTCGAGTCCCGGACCTGCCCGAAGTGTGGGAGCTGGCCGGGCTCGATCAGCTCGTCCCCGGTCGACAGGATGACCACGCGTGGCCGGGGATGCACCGGCGCCCGGGCGCACCCCGCGGAGGCCAGGATCCCCAGCTCGGGGGCACCGAGCTTGCGGCCCGCGGGAACGAGGAGGTCGCCGGATCTGGCGTCCTCGCCGGCCGGCCGGACGTGTTTGCCGTGCGGCGCGCCCTGCAACACCCGCACCGTCGACTGACTCGACACGCAGCTCTCGATGGGGACGACGCAGTCCGCACCGGCCGGGATCGGCGCGCCGGTGTCGATGCGTACCGCTTCCCCGCCCCCCACGGTCGCGTCGGGGCGTCGGCCGATGCGAGCCCGGCCCACGATGGCCAGCTCGACCGGCACGTCCGCCGAGGCGCCGGCGACGTCGGCGGAACGCACCGCGAACCCGTCCATGGCCGAGGACGAGAACGAGGGCATGTCCTCCGAGGCGTGCACGTCGTGCGCGGCGACGCATCCGAGCGCCTCCTGGAGGTGCAGGTCGATGGGGGCGAGCGGTTCGATCCGGCTCAGGACCCGGTCGTGATACTCCTGGACCGGGACCAGACCCTCCCCGCTGTCGTGATCGTGCACGTGCGCCTGCACGACCCGAGTCTAGAGGGCGTGGCGTTCACCTTGGCCGGGGTGGGGGTTGGGGAGGGGTGGCCCCTCCCCAATCGGATCAGAGCAGCTTCTTGCGCTGCACCAGATCGGAGAGGAACTCGCGGAACTCGCCCCCGACGTCCTCGCGATCGATGGCCATCTCAACCGTGGCCTTGAGGTAGTCGAGCTTGTTCCCGATGTCGAACCGGCCGCCCTCGAAGACGTAGGCGTACACGGCCTGCTCCTGCGCGAGGCGGTTGATGGCGTCGGTGATCTGGATCTCGCCGCCCACACCCGGCTCGGTCTCGCGCAGCGCGTCGAAGATCTCCGGCGTGAGCACGTAGCGCCCGATCACCGCCAGGTTCGAGGGCGCGTCCTCGGGCTTCGGCTTCTCCACGAGCTTCACGGCGCGCGCCACATTGTCCTCGACGAACTCCGGCTGGATCGACCCGTACAGCTGGATGTCGCTCTTCGGCACCTCCATGACCGCGATGACGCTGCGGCCGTACCGCTCGTGCACCTTGAGCATCTCGACGAGCAGCGGGTTGTCCTCGGCCATGATGTCGTCACCGAGCATCACCGCGAACGGTTGCCCGTGGACGTGCGGCTCCGCGACGGCGATGGCGTTGCCGAGCCCCAACGGGTCGCGCTGACGGATGTAGTGGATGATCCCGAGCTCGGAGACCTCACGGACCTCCTTCAGGAGGTCGTACTTGCCCTTCGTCTCGAGGTAGTACTCGAGCTCGAAGGACCGGTCGAAGTGATCCTCGATCGATCGCTTGCCGCGCCCCGAGATCACGAGGATGTCGATGATTCCCGCGCGCACCGCCTCCTCCACCACGTACTGGATGGCGGGCTTGTCGAGGATGGGCAGCATCTCCTTGGGCTGCGCCTTCGTCGCCGGCAGGAATCGCGTGCCGAGACCAGCGGCGGGGATGACTGCCTTGCGTACCCTCACGCGTCGCGCTCCTTCAGCCCGGGGACTGAGGAGTCTATCCCCGGTTTCCAATCCTGAGCTCTATCGAACGGGCCGACGGTCACTTGAGACTCGATACGGCGGGCCTCCGCATATATGACGATCCGCCAAGAACGTCAGGATCTTTGCCCTTTGTCTGAAAACCTGTCTGGCACTACTGTACCCACTCGGGTCGTTCAACCTATGACTGCTGGGTCACGTCCCGTCAAGTGGTGGACTTTGATCGGCGAGTCTCCCGGGCCCCTGACCCTCGAGTCGTTCTGAACGGAGTTCGTGGAGCTTCTGAGAGCCATGTTTCCGTCGAGTCGAGCCGACATCGCCATCCTCATGCGAT
>JBHELK010000117.1:0-9012 GCA_046263085.1 Actinomycetota bacterium | reverse complement strand
GTGCTGGGTCGGTTTCGTCTTCAGCTCACCCGACGGCCCGATGAACGGCATCAACGCGACGTGGACGAACGCGCAGTGCTCGCGGCCCACCTCGTTCCGAAGCTGGCGGACGCCCTCCAGGAACGGCAGCGACTCGATGTCACCGACGGTGCCGCCGATCTCGACGATGACCACGTCGGCGTCCTCCTGGGCGGCCAGCGCCCGGACGCGATGTTTGATCTCGTTCGTGATGTGGGGGATGACCTGCACGGTGCGCCCGAGGTACTCACCGCGCCGCTCCTTGGCGATGACCGAGGAGTACACCGACCCCGTCGTGAGGTTCGAGCCGCGATGGAGGTTCTCGTCGGTGAACCGCTCGTAGTGGCCCAGGTCGAGGTCGGTCTCGGCCCCGTCGTCGAGCACGAAGACCTCGCCGTGCTCGAACGGGTTCATCGTCCCGGGATCGACGTTGATGTACGGGTCGAGCTTCTGGAGCGTGACGCGCAGGCCACGGGACTTGAAGAGGCGTCCGAGGGAGGCGGTGGTGATGCCCTTGCCGAGGCCGGAAGCGACTCCCCCCGTGACGAATACGAACTTCGGCTGCTTGGTCACCTCGGGACTTGATGCTAACAGAGCGCCGCCGCCCGTCCCAGCGGTTGGCCGGAATTCAATCGTTGATGACGGATTTTTTCGGCCTCCCCAGCGAGTCGAACCATCGCAGAGGCGGCACCGCGGCGATGGCGCGGGACAGCGTGATGGTCTCGGCCAGGACGTTCAGGCCGACCACGGCGGCCGCCGCGACGGCCGTGCCCCACCACGGAAGGAGCGTGTACAGCCCGGCCCCCACGCCGAACCCGAACACGTTGGCCCCCGCGTCACCCAACATGGCCTTCTCCCGCAGGTCGAGCCAGGCGGCGGGGAGGGCCGCCCCGTACATCGCGAGCACCGGACCCGCCACCGCCCACGCCGGTCCGACCACGAGGACGCCGGCCCCGGCCAGCAGGAAGGCCTTCGCGGCGCGGCCGGGGGCCACGTCGAGGCCGTTCCAGAGGTTCGCGGACCCGGCGATGAGCACGACGCCGAGCGCTCGCGCCGCGGGGATGTGGCCCGGAACGACCCCCACCACCACGACCGCGCCGACGATCGCGGCGGCCACCTTCGCCAGCCCGGTCGACAGCTGCCGCTCCCGCAACGCGCGCAGATGACCGCGCAGGCCACGAGGGCCACCGTGGGCGAGGTCGTCGAGGAGCCCGGCGGTGAAGACCAGCGCGAAGGCCACCGTGACCCAGACCACCCGGCTCGTCACGACCGTCCGCGAAGACCTCGCGGCCCGTTCGAACGCCACGATCGAGACCGCGAGCTCCGCGGCGAGGACGACGAGGAGGCCCAGGACGACGGGCAGGGTCTCACCGCGATGATTCGCGGCCGTGAGCGGCGCCGAGCGCCGGCCCCACGCGAGCGCCAGCAGGCCCGAGCACGCCGCGCCGGCCAGCACGAGCTCGGGCCCGCTCATCGCATCCCGAGAGCTCGCGGGATCGTTGCCCGCGCCGCGTCCCATCCCTGCCGGCCTCGGTGCCGGAAGCCGGCGATGTCCTTCCGCGTGAACCGGTGCTCGAGCGCCACCGGGATCTCCGCGACCTCGAACCCCATCCGGATCGCGTCCATCCACAGACCGACCTCGAGGCCGAAACCGGAGGCGAGCGGGCGGCAGGCCCGGAGGCACCCGGCGGTGAGCGCGCGCTGGCCCGACAGGGGCTCGCGGGGCTCGTGGCCGGCCACGCGATGGACGGCCCGCCGGGCAGCCCCCTTCACCAGGCCGAAGCCGCCCGTCGGTGGATCGGGCAGCACCGCGACCGCCATGTCGGCGCGGCCGGTTACCACCGGCTCGAGCAGCGCGCCGAGGCTCGCCGCCGAGGAGCCGAGGTCGGCGTCGGCCAGGAGGTAGACGTCGGCCGCCGGGACGTGCACCAGTGCACCCTCCAGCGCGTCGCCCTTCCCCATCCGAGCGCGCGCGGCGACGACCCGCGCACCGGCCGCCGCGGCCTCGGCCACCGTCCCGTCGGTGGAACCACCGTCGACCACGGCGACCTCGCTCAGGAGCTCGATGGACCGAAGGGCCTCGACGGTCTCCCCCACCCGACCCTCCTCGTTCCGGGCAGCAACAAGCGCGGTCACCCTCATGGCAGCTGCGGGACGAGCGCCGGTTCGTCGTCCCCGTACGCTCCTCCGTGCCCGGTGATGAGGAGATCCTTGAGGGCGAGCACGAGTGCCACGCCGCCGAACGGCGTATCGGGCGCGAGGTTGTCGACCGTGACCATCCCCGGCTCCGATGCGATCACCGGATCCTCGTGAAGGAGTCCCACGAAGCCGCGGTCCGCCTGCGCGGGCTGTCCCGCGGCCACGGGCACCCCGTCCTGCAGCAGCTGCTCGATGAGCGGCAAGACGAACTGGGAGAAGGGAACAGCCGGGTCGGTCTTCCCCCCGGCCACGACAACCACCGACTGTTTCGTCCCCCCGATGCGCGAGAGGTCCAACGCCCCCTGAGGAAGCAGGAAGCCGCCGTCGAGGAGTCCTTTCAGGAGATCATCTGGAGCACCGGGCGCGGTCGAGGGTGGCCCCGCTTCGAGGCGGTCGGCCAGCAGCCTCGCGGCCGCCGCTGCCACGACCTCGGGGCCGCCAGAGACGCCGGTCAGCGTGGTCAGCCCAGACCCCGCTGGGTCATCGGATGCGATACGGCTCGTCACGGTGAGTTCGCCAACGATCGACGCCCCGGCATCGGCGAGGAAATCCCTCGCCGCGCCCACCGCCCCGCCGTCGGCGTTCGCGTCCCTGATCAACACGACCTCGCGGTGCGCCAGCCGGCCCTGGAGAATCCGAGGCACGAGCGCGTCAAGGAAATCGCCCGACGCCCTCAGTTCACGACCCAATTCATCGTTCGTTCGGCGAAGATCCCGTTCGTTGTTCTCCAACGTGTGGACCACTCGCTGGTTGATCACGGCGGTTCCCGCGGCCACACCGAGCCCGAGCGCAACGAAGATCGAGACGATCGTCACGAGGAGGTATCGGAAGGACACCACGGTGCGCCCTAGAAGAGACCCCGGAGCTGCCCCCACACCACGTGCCAGAACAGGCGGAACGGCTCCGAGACCGAGTACACGACGAGCATCGCGAACAACGCGGCCGAAATCAGCAGGCCGATGTCGCGGCCGCGGATCCTGCCGCTGTAGAGACGCGACACACCCTTCGCGTCCATGAGGATCTCGCCGACTCGGAGCCGGACCAGGAACGTCGAAGCCATCCCCATACGTCCCTTGTCGAGGAACTCGCGCAGGTTCCCGTGGGTGCCGACGGCGACGATCAGGTCGGCGCCCTTGCCGTGCGCGAGCAGGAACGCAACGTCCTCGCTCGTGCCGCTGGCCTCCACCACCCGGAACGGCAGATGGTGCGACTCGAGGCGCTCGCGCCCGGGAGCGGCGCCCCCCCGATAGGCGTGGACGACGAGCTCCGTGGGGCCCCGTCTGCGGAGGAAACGCTTGCGGGGCAACGCGAGCGAGAGGGCCTGCTCCGACACGGAATCCATGTCGCCGACGATGAGATCGGGCCGATAGCCGAGCTCGATCAGGGCGTCGGCGCCGCCGTCCACCCCGATCAGCACGGGACGAACGTCCCTGATGAACGGCTTCAGCGCCGCGAGGTCCTCGCGGTACCCGTAGCCCCGGACCACGACGAGCACGGGGCGGTGCGCGATCTGGTGTCCGAGCTCCGGGAGGCCGACACCCGAGAACAGGAGGTCGCGTTCCCGCTGGATGAAGTCGACGGTGTTGCGAGCGAAGCTCTCGAACTGCTCCGCGAGCGCCAGGCGGGCCTCCTCCATGGCCTCCACGAGGGACTCCTCCGACTGCAGCGTGCCGACGGCGACGACGTCGCTGCCGGCCACGACACGATCGCCGTCGATCACGACCGCCGCCCCCTCCGTCACCTTCTGCATCAGCAGCGGTCCGACGCCGTCCAGGAGCGGGACGCCGGCTCGGACCAGGATCAGCGGGCCGAGATTGGGGTACCGCCCGCTGATCGAATGCGCCGAGTTGACGACCGCGGAGACGCCGGCAGCAACGAGGCCCTCGGCGGCGACGCGGTCGAGGTCCTCGTGATCGATGACGGCGATCTCCCCGGGCTGGATACGCCGGAGCAGCCGTTTGGTCCGTGCGTCGACCCTCGCCGTACCGGTGGCGGGCCTAGCACGTCGCGCGACGAGCCTGATGAGGCCTCGTGATCTCGATGTGGACGTGGGGGTTGCCTCCCAACACGTAGTCGTCGACCTGCGACCGGAACGGGAACACCCGTGCGTAACCGATCACGGAGAGGGTAGCGAACACCCGGTCGCCCGGCCGAACCTGCAGACCCCGGAGGTGGATCATCACGACGGACACGCCGTGGCCGCCGTCGGGGCGGATCTTCACCTCCTCGTCGACGTACCTGCAGTACAGGTGGTACTCGCGGACCTCGACCACCTCGCCGGTGACCGGCGAACGGAACGGCGTCGACTTCCGGAGCACGACGTCCGTGGCGGAGGTGGCGGGCGTGTCGCGGCCCCGACTCGACATGACGATGTAACCCGGGCCCGGGGTCCGGGGCGGTGAGTCGAACTTCCACTTGTTCGCGTTGCGCACGACGTGGCCCAGCGGCCGAAGGGCGAGCGCGTTTTGGAACGACGCCTCGTGATAGGTGATGGCCACGGGCTCGGCGACGGGCAGGAAGAGCTGGACGTCGCGCGCCACGGCGAACGCCGGCCACTGCGGCGCCGCCGGCGGCGACTCGGTCACCTCGGGCGACGACGTCTCCACGGCGGGTGCCACCGGGAACAGACCGGCTGTCCGCAGCCGGCCCTGCCCTCCGTGCATCGAGAACGTCGCGGCCGCGGCTGCAGCGACGACGAGCAGGAAGACCACGGTCCTCCACAGCACGCGCGATCGAGGGCGGCGGTGCCGGGCACGCGGGCGGGAGGGCGGCTGTCGCCCGAGGCCGGACACCATCACCGCTCCCCCGGAAGGTCGAACTTGTCACGGATCCGCGAGTAGAAGCTCTCGGCATCCGGACGTCGCACGAAGCGGACCGGATTGTCCGCTGCGCAGACCGTGACGCGCGCTCCCACGGGCAGCTCGAGCTCCTCGCGGCCGTCGGCAGAGATGCTCGCCGGCTCGTCACCCTGCACCTCGAGCACGACGCGCTCGTCCGGCGCCAGGACGAAGGATCGATCGAACACCATGTGCGCCGCGACGGGCGTCACCACGAGGCACCGGAGCGAGGGCGAGACGATGGGCCCGCGGGCGGAGAACGAGTACGCGGTGGATCCGGTGGGGGCAGCGACGATGACCCCGTCGCCGGAGAACGTCGTGACGTACTGGCCCTCCATGAAGACGGCGAGGCGAACGAGCCGGTGCCGCGCACGCTTCTCCACCATGATCTCGTTGAGACCCCACAGCGGCTCGTTCCAGTCGCATCCCTGCGGGGTGGCAAGCACGGCCATGCGCTCCTCGATCGTGGCGCGCCCATCCAGGGTGGCGTTGACGAGAGCGTCCGCTTCAGCGGGCTCGACCTCCGTGAGGAACCCCATCCGCCCGACCTTCACACCGAGCACCGGGCATCCGGCCACGCTCGCCAGATGAGCGGCGCGCAGGAAGGTGCCGTCGCCACCCACCGCGACCACGAGATCGAGCTCCTTCGGGAACGCGTCGGTCGTCACCACCTCGTCGGCGCCGATGGCGTCCTCGAGCGTTCGTGTGACGACGTCGCGTTCGCGAAGAGCCGCGACCAGGGCGGCCGCGGCGCCGATGGCCTCGTCGCGCCCCGTGTGCACGACGAAACCGACCCGCTTCACGACGCCTCCCGCATCCGGGTCGCCTCGAGGATGGCGGCGTCGAGATCGAGGGCCGCGGGCGCGGGCGCGGGTGCTGCGCCGTTTGCGATCGCCGATACTCGACCGGCGTGGAGGAAGAACTCGGCGTTCCCGGCGGGGCCGAGGATCGGCGAGGCCATCGCCGCTCGGGGCACGAGACCCTGGTCGCGGCTCGCCTGCGCCACCTCGGCCAGGACCCGCCGCCACACATCCGGATCGCGGACCACGCCGCCCTTGCCCACGTCGCCGCGACCGGCCTCGAACTGCGGCTTCACGAGAAGGACGAGGTCCGCCGGACCTCCGGCCAACGAGACGAGCGCCGGGAGCGCCGACCGCAGCGAGATGAAGGAGAGATCAGCCACCACGACGTCCGGGCGGTACGGGAGCTCGTCGGCGCGGAGCTCCCGGACGTTGGTCCGCTCCAGGACGGTGACCCGCGGGTCGTTGCGGATGGCCCAGGCCAGCTGTCCGTAGCCCACGTCGACCGCGAGCACGGCGGCCGCGCCGCGGCGCAGGAGGCAGTCGGTGAACCCACCGGTCGACGCACCGGCGTCGAGGCAGCAGCGCTCCGCGACGTCCAGGTCGAAACGGTCGAGTGCGGCGTCGAGCTTCACGCCGCCTCGGGAGACGAAGGCGTCGCCTCCGGGCTCGATCACCACCGGCTCATCGGGCGCGACGAGCGTGGCCGCTTTCAGCGCCGGACGCCCGGCCACCATGACCCGGCCTTCCCGGATGGCGGCGGCCGCGTCCGTTCGCGAGGCCGCGAGCCGGCGGCGGACGAGCTCCGTGTCGAGGCGCCGGCGCACCGTCTAGATGGCGCCGGTCCCGGGGTCACCCAGTCCGGTCGCCGCGGGGGTCCCCTTCGGGGCGGATCGCTGCGGGGCGGATCGCTTCGGCGCCGCCCGCTTCGAGCCCGAAGCCTTCAAGGCAGAGCGCTCCAGCTCGCGAACGCGCTTGCGGATGGCGTCCAGATCCTCACGGGTCGCGATGCCCACCGACGCCAGCTGCCGCTTGACCTCCCGCTGCACCAGCTCGGTCACCCACTCGCGGCTGCGCTGCGACCACTCCATGAGCTCCTGGGCGACCCGGTTGACCTGGTCGCGGCCCCCGCCTTCGGCGATGCCGCGGGCCATCTCCCGGGCCCGGGACGGGGTGAGCGCGCCCGACACCGCGGCCACGCCGGCCTCGAGCATGCCACGCATGTTCCTGCGGACGTCCTCAAGCATGCGGCTCCTCCGATCTCGCCCGGGCACAGGATACGTCGGGTGGCCGGCGACCGGTCGGAAGGAGTGACCGGGGTGGGTCTGTCCTAGAATCCGCGCGGTTTCGCGAGCCGGCCGGGCCGGGAATGTGTGTGCGGGGATCGAGGAGCGACTGTGGCCACCAAGAAAGAGGTCGAGGCGAAGCTGCGCGAGATGGTCCGCCGCCTCGCGGGCTCCGGGGAGGACGTGCAGGCCAACCTGGCCAGGGCCCTGCCGGATCCGCGCATGATCCAGATCGACGTCACCGACCTCGATGCCTCCTACTGGACCCAGCTCGCGGACGGCCGGATGTCCACGATGAAGCCCGGGGCCGCGCCGGAGGTGGACATCAGGCTCCGGGCCTCGAGCGACGACCTCGTGGCGATGGTCGACGGCGAGCTCGGCCTGCTGAAGTCGTACCTCTCTGGACGCATCCGCATCGACGCCTCGCTCTCGGACCTGCTGGCGCTGCGGAAGATGGCCTAGCGGGTGCTGCCGCTCAAAGACCTCAATCCAACCAGTCGGACGGCATGGGTCACGATCGGCCTCATCGCCGCCAACGTCGTGGTGTTCCTGTTGTGGCAGCCGACGTTCGCGCACAGTGACCTGAAGCAGGAGCTGTTCTTCTTCTGCCACGCGGAGATCCCGTGGGAGACCACGCACCAGACCAGCCTGGCGGAGGGTGGGCGGGCCGCCGTGCAGGCCATCGACCGCGAGAACATCGGCGTCAACGGCCGCGCCCTGCAGCTCGTGCTCCAGGGTCACGCGGAACGGGTCCGAGGAGTGCCGCGCGACGCCGAGAGCTGTCCGCACAAGAGCTGGTGGCAGTCGATCTTCGTTGCCATGTTCCTGCACGGCGGCTGGCTGCACATCGCCGGCAACATGCTGTATCTGTGGATCTTCGGCAACAACGTCGAGGACAAGATCGGTCCCGCCTTCTACCTCCTCTTCTATCTCATCGGGGGGATCGCAGCTGCGGCGGCGCAGACCGCGACCTCAACCGGGTCGGTGATCCCGTCGCTCGGGGCGTCGGGCGCGATCGCGGCCGTGCTCGGCGCGTATCTGGTGATGTTCCCGCGCCGACGGGTGCTGGTCCTCCTCTTCTTCTTCCTCATCACGATGATCGAGGTGCCGGCGATCGTGGTCCTCGGGCTGTGGTTCCTGCTCCAGGCGTTCTCGGGGACGACCGCCCTCACGCAGCACGTCACCGGCGGCGTGGCATACTGGGCGCACATCGGTGGATTCGTCACCGGCATGATCGCCGCGTTGCTGTTCTTCCCCAAGGAACGGCGACAGCCGCCGCATCCGGAGTTCACGTGGTGATGCGGCGGGCCCTCAGAGCACGAACCTGAGCACCGACGCCGATGCGGCGCACGCGTCCGCGAACTCGCGGAAGAGGGCGGGCAGCGTCTCGAGGGTCCCGACGGGCACGAAGCCCAGGTTTCGGAAGAAGCCCTGTGCGGTCTCGGTGACGAGGTACACCTCGCCGATGTCCCGGGCGCGGCAGGCGTGGATCGCGTTCGCGATGAGGAGCGTCCCGAGCCCCGTCCTCCGGCGATGGTCGCTGACGGCCAGGGACCGGACGAAGGCCGGCTCGGCCTCGTGGAACGAGAAGGCGACCGTGCCGGTCACGGTGCCGTCCTCCTCAGCGATGAGCGTCAGCTCGTCGTCCGGGACGGACGTGGTGGCAGCGAGTCCGGAGGCCGTCAGCAGGCCGGCGACGGCGGGGGCGTCAGACGGTTTCCCGGCGCGGATGCAAACCGGCGGGTCGCACAGCGCACGGATGTCGGCTCCGACGAACGTCGGCAGGGGGCCCGGCCGCGGGAGGTCTGCCCGGTGGGTGACCCCGGTGAAGACCAGGAGCGAGTCCCACTCCAGCGCGTCGGCACCGGCGAT
>JBHELK010000116.1:0-4629 GCA_046263085.1 Actinomycetota bacterium | reverse complement strand
GATCATCGGGTACGTCTCCTCGGAGCCCACGATCGACACCGGGACGATGGGCACGCGCGCCTTCAAGGCGAGCTCGATGAAGCCGCCCCGCCCGAACCGCTGCAGGCGATAGCGCTCCTTCCACCCCTTGCCGACGCCCTTGTAGCCCTCCGGGAAGACCCCGACGAGCTCGCCGGCCCGGAGCAATCGCTCGGCGTCCTCCGACGCGGCGAGCGTGTTGCCCATCTTGCGGGCGATGGGCCCGACGAAGGGCATGCGGAACGCGAGGTCGGCCGCGAGCAGACGGACGTGCCGGTGCGCGGGGTGCTCCTCGAGCACGCCGAACTTCATGACGAGCGCGTCGATGGGCACGGTGCCGGCATGGTTCGCCACGAGCAGCGCGGCACCGTCGGCGGGCACGTTCTCCATGCCCTTCCAGTCCACGCGCCAGTAGTACTTTCCAAGCGGCCTAACGAGTGGCGCCCAGAACCGCTCGACGAGCTCCGCGTCGAACCCGAAGTCGTCGACCTCGTACTCGCCGGTGAGACGGCGGCGTCCGAACTCGAGGAGATCGCGGATGGCGCCGGCATCGAACGGCCCGATGCGCTCCGGCTTCGCCGGCAGGTGGATACGGCAGAAGCCCGAGTCGGCCGTGGAGCGGTTGCGGCACCGCTTGCCGTTCGCGGTGACGGCCCGGCACCGGCCGGGCTTGCGCTCCTCCTCGCCACGAAGGGAGATCACCTGGGCCACTAGGTCTTGGCCTCCTCGACCTGCTGCTCGCCCCGGCGACGGAGGAAGGCGTACAGGTCGCGCTCCCACTGCTCGACGGTCTCCCGCGGCAGCACCTGCTGGATGCGCCGGCCCCGGATGAAGTCCTCGAGGGCCGCGCGCGTCGTGAAGCCGGGCGTGAACCCGAACGCCCGCTTCAGCCGCGAGTTGTCGACGACCCGGCCGTACAGCAGGAACCGGAGCTGGTCGGTGGAGAAGTCGACGAGCCCCGCGCGGCGCATGGCGTTGGCCACCGGGCTGATGAGCGGCATCAACAGCGGCAGCGGCGGGCGGCCCAGGAGCCGCACGGCTTGCGAGAGATACAGGATGCCGTCGCCGGCGACGTTGTAGATCCCGGGATGGCTCTCGCGCACGGCCCGGTACAGGACCTCGACCGCGTCGTCCTCGTGCACGAGCTGGATGCGCGGATCGAATCCCATGGCGGTCGGGATCACCGGGAGCGAGAAGTACCGCGTGAGTGTGGTCTCGATGTCCGGCCCGATGAAGTTCGCGAACCGAAGGATGCTCAGGTCGACGTCGGGGCGACGCCTGCCGAAGTCGCGCGCGTACTGCTCGATCTCGATGGAGTCCTTCGAATACCCCATCCGCGGAACCGAGCGAGCGCTCATCTCCTCGGTGAAGAACGCGGGGTCGCGGGGGTCGGCGCCGTACACGGCAGTCGTGGACTTCATCACGAGCTTCTTCACCCGATCGGACTTCTGACACGCCGCGAAGAGCTGCATGGCCCCGATGACGTTGAGCTCCTTCATCGCGGTGCGGCCGCCGACGCGGGTCGGCGTGGCGACGATCGACAGATGCACGATCGTGTCGACCTCCGCCGCTCGCACTACCTTCGCCACGAGGGGATTGCGGATGTCGGCCCGGACATACTCCGTGCGGTCCAGGTCCACTTCCGGCTCGTCGAGGTCGACGCCGACGACGTACTCGATGTCGGGATCGCGTTCGAGTCGCTGGGCCAGCTTCCCCCCCAGGAAACGGGAGATGCCGGTGATGAGGACACGCTGACCCACGAACCTCAGCGTACCCCGAAGCGTGGGGCTGGGCTGGTGCCCGCACGGGTGAGCACGACCGGGTCGCCGACGTGCACACGCAGGGCTTCCGCGAGACTCCCGCCGTTGACGGCGCCGGTGAGCCACCCGGCCGAATCCGACAGGAGCGCCGCCTCCCCCCATCCAACGTCGGCGAACGTTCGGGCCCGCCGAAGAGTGATGGCCCCGGCCTCGTCGGTGTCCAGCGCGAACTCGTCGGCCTCGGCGAGGCCGGCTTTCGCCAGGTGCTCCTCGCGCGCCGAGAGCTGCACGTTGCCGAACCGGTCGATCGAGAGCACCGCACAGCGGACATCGCCGGCGGTCACGGTGGGCGGCGCCACGGAGACCACCGTCAGGCCGTCGACGGGGAGGGCAGGCCCGAAGGACCCCAGATCGGCGCCGGAGGCAAGGCGGGCTGCGGCCGGAGCGAACACGTCGCGGCCGTGGAAGGTCTGCGACCTCGGTTCCAGGATGACGTCGGGCGAGGTGATCTCCACCACTCGCGCCGCGCCGCCGAGCGCGTCCCAGGCCAGGGAGAGCAGGCCGTTGTCGGGGCCGACGAGCAGCGCGCCGCCCGAGGCCTCCACCGCCACGGCCTTGCGGTCGGAGCCGACGCCCGGATCGACCACGGCCAGGAACACGGCGTCCGCCGG
Organism: Actinomycetota bacterium; assembly: GCA_046263085.1. Classification (GTDB taxonomy): domain Bacteria; phylum Actinomycetota; class UBA4738; order UBA4738; family JACQTL01; genus JBHELK01. Next base: position 2,180 of record JBHELK010000116.1, on the reverse strand, counting down.
CATGTAGCCCACCGCCGAGCAGAGCAGGGCGGCCCCGTGGACCACGTTCATGGCGGGGATGCCGTGCACGAGATCGATCACGCGGGCGTCGGGCGCGATGCGGGCGATGACGCCGTGGCAGACCCCCACGAACTCGTCGGAGAGCCCGTAGTCGGAGCAGAAGACGATGGGACGAACCACGGTCCGTAGTCCCGGTCGGCTACCGGCCCTGCTGCCGTCGCTGCCAGCGGGTCTTCTTCAGCAGCTTCTTGTGCTTCTTCTTCCGCATCTTCTTGCGGCGCTTCTTGACCAGTGAGGGCAAGCAACTACTCCTTACATAGTCCGGGCCGGGACGGGTCCCGGTCCTCGGATGTTAGTCGGTGCCGAACAGGTTCCGGAGGTCGACCCGCTTGGCGCGGAACCCCTCCTCCAGGCGGACGGACCCCAGTCTAAGCGCCTTGGGGGCCTCGGCGACGGGCGAGATGAGCCTGAGCACGCCGTCCTCGGGCGAGTGCTCCAGGTACCCGATCCCGAGATACGTGCCCTGGCCGTCGGAGAGTCCCACCACCAGCCGGTCCAGCTCCTTGAGCTCGAAGAGGGCCGGGAGGGTGGGCATGAACACGGTGGGCTTGACCCGCCACTTCTGGAGGGGCTTCGTGAAGTACCGCCGCATGGCCGTCTCGCGGTTGGCGGCGCGCTGCTCCACGGAGGTGGGCGTCGCGGCGGGATGGACCGGGAGCGCGTAGACGTCGCCGGCGAAGAACCGACGGGCGATGCCGAGAAGCGGGTCGAGCTCCTCGCCGCGCTGGAGACCCACCACCAGATCCGGGCGGAGCAGCTCGATCTTGTGGTACTTGAGCAGCTGGCCGTACACGCCGCTGACCATGCCGCTCGTGTCGACCGCGATGAAGTCGGCCCCCCGCTCGCGGGCCACCATCAGGAGGTGGGCGGCGCCGGTGACCACGGCCAGCATGTGGCCCTGGGGCGAGGTCGCGCCCACGAAGGAGAGCGCGTCGGCCTCGGCCATCGCCTCGGGCTCGGCGTCCTCGGGCGTTCTCACCAGCTTCAGACCGATGGTCGTGGGAGGCCCGACTGATTTCTGGCCGACGTCGGCGTCGATGAACGCCGCCGTCTTGTCGGCGCGGCAGGCCGCCTGGACCATGGCGCGGCCCAGCGTGGTCTTCCCCGAGTCGAGACCGCCCACGAGCATGACGCACGCGGCCTCGGCCACGGCGCGCTCGACGAGCGCCTCGTGGTCGTTCACACCGCCTCCTCACGGCCGGCGGTGAGGTCGTCTGTCAGTCGCGAGGACGCCCGCGCTCTATCCGGCGGGCAGATCCCCTCGCGGCAGCCTGGTCATGGTTGGTCCTCGGGCGCGTGACGGATACTGATCGGCCTGGTTGACGAAACGAACCTCACGTCCGGCATTCCGTTGCATGTCGCCGAGGAGTCTAGCGGGCCGGGCTCTGCGGCAGCCGGGCGGCGATGGCCTGGAAGCAGGGCCAGTACGCCTCGGGCTGCACGTTGTCGTCCATGACGATGACCGCTTCGGTGCGTCCGAGCGCCTTGGCCACGATGAGAGCTGGGTCGTTCACGTCGGCGATCGAGACGGTGTCGACGCCGGCCTCGATGGCGCCGCCGGCGAAGCCGTGGTCGGCGAACACGAGGTCGGGCCTGGGGCCCTCCGCGAGCATCATCTCCATGGGATGGGCGCTGTGCGTGTGCAGGGCGTTGCCATAGCCGATGAGCATGGCGACGCCGTGGAAGTACCGGATCTCGCGGCGCCCGCGCTTGCCCTCCTGCCAGGGCTTGCCCTCGAAGGGCGTGAGGAGCTCGACGCCGCGCTTCACGAGCTCGCGTCCGACCTCGATGTAGAGCAGCGGCAGCCCGGTGGGGTGGCCGGTGGCGAGGATGACGGACTCCTGGCGCTCGCACGCGAGCGCGAGGCGCTCCCCCACCTGTTCGCAGGCCTCGAGGATGTGTTCCGCGGCCACGCGGAACGGCCCGAACCGCGCGGCCGGCTCCGGAGTCCATCCGCTGGCCTCGGCCACCAGCCGCATGACCTCGGCCTCGGGCAGATCGCACACGTCGCGGAGACCGAACTGCGAGCGCTCGTCCCCCTCGCACAGGAGCCCGATCTTCCACAGCACGTTGTCGAGCGGATGACTGACCACACCGGCCATGCCCCCGTGCACCATGGC
>JBHELK010000115.1:0-31703 GCA_046263085.1 Actinomycetota bacterium | reverse complement strand
GTCCTGGGGGCAGTTCGCGTCGTTGAAGAGCTCGATCGAGTGGCCCGATACGGTGAAGCTCCCAGCCGCCTTCACCCCCGACAGCTGGTGGTAGACGTAGTACGCGCCCTGATAGATCACCAGCGTGCTGACACCGACGTCCGGGCGGTACGGGATGCACCGGAAGCACTTGATCGGCAGGTGGGCCTCCACGCGGCCCTCGAGCGGGACGATCTTCATGTAGGTCCCGTCGAGCACCGAGGGCTCCGCCGGCGGGGTGGGCCGGGAGAACGCATACGGCTTGAGCTCCGGCGGGATGGAGGGCGGCGGCGTGAACAGCTCCTGCCCCCCGGGGTGGATCCGCACGAGCGACCCGGTGGGCGACGGCGTCCCGGGCGAGCCCGACGTCTCGTCGTTCGACCCGGTGCACGCCGCCATCAGCACCAGGCCGGCCGCAACCGCGATCCAGCGTGGCACCGTCCTCACCTCGCCAAGATAGTCATTTCGGGCCATTGCCCTGTGACCCTCTGGGTTCTACGTTTCCCGGCAACGGAGGGACTGGCACGCGCTCGAGGGGGGTTGGCGTGATCCAGATCGAGGAGAGCATCGTGGTCTCGCTTCCGCGCGACCGGGTCTTCGAGTTCGCGGCGTCGCCCGAGAACATGCCGCTGTGGAACCCGGCCGTCCGCGAGAGCCGGGCCCTCGGCCCGCTCGAGCCCGGCGCGAAGGTCGAGCAGCTCGTGGAGATCCTCGGACGCACGTTCCGCGCGGAGTACGAGGTGACGCGCTACGAGCCGTCACGCCGGGTGGCCTACACCGCCACCGCCGGTCCCGTGTCGGTCCACGGGACCATGGAGTTCAGGGCCGAGCGGGGCCGCACCCTGGTCCGATGGATCGTGGCCGGCGAGTGCCCCAGCTTCCTGCGTATCGCGAAGGGCTTCCTCGCGGCGCGGGGCCGGCCCGAGATGCGGGTCTGCCTCCAGAATCTCAAGCGCCTCGTGGAGGAAGCGACCCAGACGCAGCCCGCCTCGGCCTGACGATAGGCTCCGCACCGCACGCGAGGTGAGGAGCGCGCAGTGGCCGAGTCGCCGGTCGTCGACATCTGGGTGAACCTCCTGCCGCCCGAGGAGGCCCGCAGGTTCCTCGACCAGGAGCAGAACCGCAGGATCGAGGAGTTCTTCGGCAGCGACGTCTCGAGCGGAACGGGCGCCGAGGAGCTGCTCGCACTCATGGACGCGCTCGGTGTGGGGACCGGCGTGCTGACGGGCGCGGTCGGAGCCGGGGCGGACATGATGTTCGACCTGGCGGACCGGTTCCCGGGACGGCTCTTCGTCTCGGCGATGGTCGACCAGGCCACCCGCCCGACGGCGATGGTGAAGGGCCTCCGCGAGCTCGCGCAGCGTCCGCGGTTCGTGATGGTCCGGGTGGTGCCGCTCGTCGAGCAGCACCCCATCAACTCCCGCCTGTACTACCCCGTGTACGCGGCCTGCGAGGAGCTCGGCCTGCCGGTCGCGATCAACGTCGGCGTCCCCGGGCCGCTGGTGCGCTCGCGCTGTCAGGATCCGGTGCTGCTCGAGGACGTGCTGATCGACTTCCCGGACCTCGTCGTCATCGGGGCGCACATGGGCCACCCCTACGAACGGCTGCTGATCCAGTACATGATGAAGTGGCCGAACCTGTATCTCTCGACCACGGCGTACTCCGCGAGGTACATGGACGAGGAGCTCGTGCGGTTCATGGGATCGTCCCGGGGCCACGGCAAGGTCCTGTTCGGCTCCGATCACCCGTTCCTGCCGCTGCCGAAGGCGCTCGACACCGCACGCGCCCTGCCTCTCTCCGAGGAGGCCAGGGCCGCGTTCCTCGGCGGGACCGCCGCCCGCCTCCTGTCGCGCGACGGAGCGCCCGATGCAGGTCCATGAGCTCACGTTCGTGGTCGACGCGCCGCCCGACGTGGTGTGGGCCCTGTTCTGGAGCCACCGCAGCGGCGTGCTCACCTACGGCGACGTGACGATCGAGATCCTGCATCCGGGAGACGAACGCGGTGAGGGCCTGATCCGCCACGCGACGTTTCCCGTTCCGAGATACCTGCTGTCGGGCGGCGTGGGGCGGTCCTGGGAATGGCTCACGCGGGTCCGCCCGCCGGTGTCGTGGCGCTACGACGCGATCGGCAAGCCGCTGTGGTCGGGGGCTCGCGGTGAGACGAATCTCGAGGACCTCGGCGACAGCCGGACGCGCATTCGCTTCCGCGAGACGTATCACGCGTTCAACCCCGTGCTTCGGGCGCTGCTCGAGCGCCGCGTGCACCGGGTCATCTCCCGGAACAACGACCGGCTGATGCGCGAGGGGATCGAGACCGGCGTGCGTGCGATCCGCGACGCCGCCGCGACGGGCTGAGGCACCCCGAGCCGCTACGCGGGACGGTTCGTGATGTGAACGAATGTCCGGCCGCTCTCCTCGCACTCCGCGCGGAACGCGATCTGCCCCGTGGACTTCTCGTCGGCCGTCTTGTAGGAGATCTCCGCGTCCTTGTCCTCGATCTCGTCGAACAGGATCGAGTAGTTGGCGCCGTCGAGGGCGTCCTTCCACTCGTTGTAGGCGGACTCCAGATCTGCTTCGTAGTAGCCCTCCACGGACTGGGAGGGACCCGTGGCGCTCGAGTCGGTCAGCACGGCCTCGTCCGGGATGGGGAAGTCCGACGGCAGCTTGAGGTCCTCTGAGGCGAGGGCGGATCCGTCACACGCCAGGGTCCCGCCTCCCCCCTGATCGCTCTCGTCGTTCCCACCGCCGCAGGCGGCGAGGACGACCATCCCGACACTCATGGCGATGAGGAGGCGGAGCCACCGGTTCTGCATACCTCTCCCTTTCTCTCGTTCCCCGGGCATCGTGGCCCGAAGGACCCCCCGAGTGCGACCGGGCTCGGCCTGGCCATCGTCCGGGCCGTGGCGGTCGCAGCCGGAGATCGACTCGCCGCGACCTCGCGGACCTGAGGTTCGAACCGGACACTTCGGCTACGCTTCGGCCCCGTACCCGGAGAGTGCTTCGAATCAGGCGGGGGTGATCCTGAACAGCGCGGGGCCCGCTCGTTCCCGGCCGTCGTTCGCGGTGGGCGACGTCGTGAAGCTCGTCGCCGTCGGCATCGCCTACTACGTGGCCGCGCGGCTCAGCCTCAAGCTCGCCCTGGTCGAGAAGAACGTCACGCCGCTCTGGCCGCCCACCGGCATCGCCGTGGTGTCCCTCCTGATCCTCGGGCGCAGGGTGTGGCCCGGGATCGCGATCGCGGCGTTCCTCGTGAACCTCCCGATCAGCACCAACGCCTTCGCCGCCGCGGCGACGGCGGCGGGGAACACCATCGCCCCGGTCGTGGCCGCGTCCCTCCTCGAGCGCTTCGAGTTCCGCCGCCATCTCGACCGCCTCCGCGACGCGATCGCCATGATCTTCCTCGGCGGGCTGGCGAGCATGCTCCTCAGCGCGTCGATCGGCGCCGGTACCCTCGTCCTCTCCAACGCGATCCCTGCCCACCGCTTCCTGTCGGCGTGGGCGGTGTGGTGGGCGGGGGACGCCATGGGGGTGCTGGTCGTGGCGCCGTTCCTGCTGACGCTCGACCTGCATCGCCAACCGATGAGCGCCCGGGCCAGACTCGAGCTCGCGGGGTTCCTGATCGTCATCGCCGCGACGACGCTCGGCGTGATGCACACGAACCTTCGGCTGTTCTCGCTGGTGATCCCGCTGCTGGGGTGGGCGGCGTGGCGCTTCGAGCAGCGAGGGGCGGCCCCGGCCGCCCTCATCGTCGCGGGGATCGCATCGTGGGCCGCGGCGCACGGGTGGGCCCCGTTCCACTCCGAGAGCTTGCTGAACCGGATGTTCACGCTGCAGGCGTTCAACGCCACGGTGGCGTTCTCGTCGTTCGTGTTCGCGGCACTCGTCACCGAGCGATCGCGGGCCCGCGACATGCTGGAGCGGGCCGCAGTGCATCTCGAGGACCGCGTTCGCACCCGAACCGCAGAGCTCCGCGCGGCGAACGAGCAGCTCGCAGAGGCGCAGGGGGTCGCGCACGTCGGGAGCTGGGAGTGGCTCGTCCCGCAGAACCGTGTCTCGTGGTCCGACGAGTTGTTCCGCATCTACGGGTTCCGGCCCCAGGAGTTCCCGGTGACCTTCGAGAAGGCCATGGAGCTCGTGGTGGAGGAGGACACCGCGCAGATCCGGGCCAACGTCGAGGCTGCGCTCACCGGCGGGCGCGACGCCGACGTCCCCGAGGTCGAGTACCGCGTCGTGCGGCCGGACGGGGACGAGCGGATCCTGCTCGGCAGGGCGAAGCTCACCGTTGGACCTGGAGGGGAGCCGGCCCGAATGGTGGGCACCGTGCAGGACGTCACGGAGACGAAGCGCGCGGAGCGGACCCACCGCATCGCCGAGACGCTCCAGCGGAGCCTGCTCCCGGACCGCCTGCCCGTGATCCCCGGGGTCGAGCTGGCCGCCCGCTACGTTCCGGCGACGGCCGACATGGAGGTGGGCGGGGACTGGTACGACGTGGTCCAGCTGCCGAACGGCCTCGTTGGGCTGGCCATCGGCGACGTGGCCGGACACGGGCTTCGCGCCGCGTCGCTCATGGGCCAGATCCGCATGGCGCTGCGGGCCTACGCGCTCGAGGAGACCTCGCCGTCGAGGGTCATGGCTCGCATCCACGAGATGGCCGGGCGACTGCTGCATTCCGAGATCGTGACGCTCGCGTACCTCGTGTTCGACCCGGAGACGGACTCCATCGTGTTCTCGAACGCCGGCCACCCGCCACCGGTGGTGATCGGGCCCGACGGCGTGGGCACTTACCTCGAGGGCGGGCTGACACCGCCGCTCGGCGCCGTCGTCTACGCGAACCAGCACGTCGATGCGACCGCCGAGCTGCCGCACGGCTCCACGCTGCTGCTCTACACCGACGGCCTCGTAGAGCGCCGCGGCGAGTCCATCCGCAGAGGGCTCGATCACCTCATGGCCGTGGCGTCCGAGGCGGAGGGCGACCTCGAGGAGCTCTGCGACGGCGTGCTGGATGCCATGGTCGGCGGCGAGGTCTCCGACGACATCGCCGTGCTGGCGCTGCGTCCGGTGTCGCTGGCCGGGGAGCGGCTGCGGGTGCTCATGCCGGCCGAGCCCAACGCGCTGGGCCCGCTCCGTCAGACCCTCCGTCGATGGCTCCGTGAGATCGACGCACCGACGGAGACGTCGAACGAGGTGCTCGTCGCCTGCGGCGAGGCCTGCGCGAACGTGGTGCAGCACGCCTACGGGGCCGGCGAGGGGTCGCTGGAGGTCGAGCTCGACGTGGTGGACGGGACCGTGGAGGTGACGGTGCGCGACCGCGGCAACTGGCGGCCGCCGCTCGGGACCGAGGGCGGACGCGGCCTCGGCATCATGCGGGGGTTCATGGATGACGTCGACGTCGACCGCGGGCCGCAGGGGACGCGGGTGCGGATGCGCCGGCGGATCGATCGAGGAGCGGATCGCTGAGCGATCTGGCACGGGTGGAGTCGGAGCGGCGGGACGACCGCTGCATCGTGCTGGTCGACGGAGAGATCGATCTCTCGAACGCCGACGAGATCGGCCGGGCCATCGAGGCGGCGGTGCCGTCCGACGTCACCGACGTCGTGCTCGACCTGCGATCCACGTCGTACCTCGACAGCTCGGGCATCTCGCTCCTGGTCCGATTCGCCGAACGGATGCGGAGCCGGCGCCAGCGCGTTCGGGTCGTGACGCCGGAGGGATCCGCGGTCCGGGCCGTGCTCACGATCGCGGGGCTGTCCGAGCTGCTGTCGATGTCGACCGAGATCGACGAGGCCTGAGCCGACCGCGGTCCGCGGTCCGCGGCCCGCGGCGGCCTCCTCAGACGACCTTCGGCTTCACCTCGTTCATCAGGCGCTCCAGGATGGGCCAGCCGCGCTCCCCTCGAGGCGTGATGCAGTTGAACCCCGTCACACCCTTCGCCACCAGCTCCCCCAGGCGATGGGCGGCCTGCTCCACCGATCCGCGAAGACCGCTCTGCGGGCCGAACATCGCCACGTCGGGGCGGGACTCGGCCTCCTCGTCCCCCACCGTGCACGTGATCTGGCACGTGATGCGGAGCTCGTCGAACGAGCGACCGTGCCGATCGCACTGCTCCCGCAGGAACGCGAGCCGCGCGTCGATGTCCCCCAGCGCCAGCGACGGGCAGTTCCATCCGTCGGCGTCGCGGGCCACGACTCCCAGCACCCGGTCCCCGCTCCCCCCGATCTCGACCGGGAGCCGCGCCCTGGCAGGCGCCGGTGCGTTCACCACGCCGTCGGCTCGGTAGTGCTCGCCGCGGAAGGTGAACGGCTCGTCCTTGCCCGAGAGCATGCCCTTCAGGATGAGGACGGCCTCGCGGAGCTGATCGACGCGCGTGCCGGGGGAGGGGAAGTCGTAACCGAACGCCCGATACTCGTCCTCGAACCACCCCGCCCCGATCAGGAGCCGGAACCGCCCGCCGGAGATGTGGTCGAGGGTCGCGGCCATCTTCGCGAACAGGGCCGGATTGCGGAACGACTGGCAGAACACCTGCGCGCCGAGCTCGACCCGCTGCGTGGCGGTCGAGAGGGCCGACAACACCGTCCACGCCTCGAGGATCCCGAGCTGCGGCGGCATCCAGGTCAGGTGATCGATCACCCACACGGAGTCGAGCCCGAGCTCCTCGGCCCGCTGCGCCGTCTGCAGCACGTCGTCCCACTCGGCTCGGATCTGCGGGAGCACCACGCCGAGGTCCATCAGGCCGTCCTCGGCTCGCGCCACATCGGCCAGATGCTGGGTCCGCCGGGCAGGACGATCTCCCCCGTGACCTCGAATCCGTGCCGCAGGTACAGCGCCCGGCTGCGCGCGCTCGACGACTCGAGGTAGGCCGGCAGGCCCTCGCCGTCGAGCCGCTCCCCCATGTGCGCGAGCAGCGCGGAGCCGAGCCCCCGCCCCTGCCGATCCGGGAGCGTTCCCAGGAATGGCAGGTACCAGTGCGTCTCGAGGGGGTGGACCGCCTCGACCAGGCCGAGGATCGTCGCGCCGCGCTCCATGTACCGCTCCCCGAGCACCTCGAAGTACCGCGGGACGAGCTCCCCGAGCTCCTCCTCGGTGGTCGGATGCCAGCTCTCCGGCGCCATCCACGAGGCCACGGCCGAGAGGTCGTCCGCCGTCCATGTCTCGTCGAGCCCGGGATCCTGCGCCGAGAGCGCGAGGTCGAAGAAGCCGGGGAGGATGCGAGCCCGGTCGGCGTCGTCGCCGATCCACCACGCCATCACAGGGTCGTCGTGGAACGCGAGGCCGAGCGTCTCGGCCACCGCGTCGCGCTCCTCCGCGGAGGTTCGCCGGAGCTGCGCGGTCGCCGGCCTCGAACGGGGGGTCACGGCGCCGGCCATCAGACCGTCACCAGCCCGCCGTTCGGGGAGAGCCACTGGCCGGTGAAGAAGGAGCTGTCCTCCGACGCCAGGAACAGCGCGACCGCGGCGACCTCCTCCGGCTGCCCGATGCGCCCGAGCGGGGTCTGGCCGATGGCCATCGTCTTCAGGATGTCGGGGATGGGTTGGGTCATGGGTGTGTCGATGTAGCCGGGACAGATCGCGTTCACCCGGATCCCGCGGGATCCCACCTCCTGGGCCACGGCTTTCGTGAAGCCGAGGATGCCGGCCTTGGCCGCCGAGTAGTGGGGCACGCCGGCCAGGCCGGTCAGCCCGGCGACGGAGGAGATGTTGACGATCGAGCCGCCTCGGTCGGCCATCCTTCCCAGGGCCTCCCGGACGCAGTAGAAGGTGCCGTAGAGGTGGACCCGGATCATCCGGTCCCAGTCGGTGTCCGCCAGGTTCATGGTCCGGTCCATGTGCGTGCGTATGCCCTGGCCGCTCATGGCCTCGGCGATGCGAGCCTGCACCAGCTGCTCCATCTCGCCGGCCTCGTCGGGACCCACCTCCGCGATGCCCGCGCAGTTGACCAGGACGTCGACCGGACCGAGCCCCCGATCCACCTCCTCGAACATCGCGCGAACGGCGGCGCTGTCGGAAACGTCGGCGGGAACGGCGATGCCCGACCCCAGATCGGCGACCACCTTCTGGGCGGATTCGGCGTGGATGTCGTTCACGGCGACGGCGGCGCCCTCCCGGGCGAAGAGCCTGGAGACGGCCCGGCCGATCCCGGAGCCGCCACCGGTGACCACGGCGATCTTTCCCTCGAGCTTCATCGGTCCCTCCGGGGTCGGATCGCGCTATTGCACTCCCACCGCGCGCCGTGCGCAACGCGGGGCGTTTGTGCAGCTGCACAAAGGACCGACGGCGCCCAATGCAGAATCCTCCACTGAGACATCAAGGCAACTTCGCTCCCTCCGGGTGCGCGGGGGGAGGCATCGACCCAAGGAGGAGCTCCTCGTGCGCAAGCTCGTCGCCATCCTGGTGGGAGGGCTCGTCCTGAGCATCGCCGCGGCCTGGCCCGCCGGTGCGGACACGAGCATCCGTCCCACGTTCCGGCCGTCCAACGTGTACTTCCATTGCAACGGCCCCACCAGGGTCTACAACCTGAACTGGCTCGCCGGCCTGGGCGATGTCAGCACCTACGTCCCCTGGGATGCCAATCCGCCTGCAGGCTCGGTCCAGGACGGGGCGGGCTGCATCGGAGGAGACGAAGGACAGGTCACGAATGAGGTATACGACGTGTGCTTCGCCGGGACATTCACCGGGAACCTTCGGGACCTGACCGTCCGGCTCCACGAATTCCTCGTGGGAAACACGAGGGCAGGGTCCACCCAGATGATGCGAGTCTATGCGGAGGTCGACGGCATTCCGGTGTTCCCGAAGGGCGCAACCGCCGGTGGATACGACGGCCGTGCCTTCACCGTCACACCGCAATCCGAGAACAGCGGCGCGACCGCGCTCTTTGAGTTCTCGATCAGCAACCTCGGGTTCGCGAAAGAAGTCCGCGACGCCAACGGAAACCTGATCGATGTGCAGCGCGGTGGCGTGGCCCTCGAGAATGGTGACGGAACGGAGGAGCACGCCTTCCGGATCATGGTTGGCCTCGACACGTTCGTTGGCGATGATCCCCCCACCGGTGCAGACCTCTGGGTCTGGGATACCACCGAGGTGCCGTCCGGGATCACCTTCAACCCGTCGACCCTCGCCGGCGACACGGTCAAGGCCGATCTTCCGGATCTCAGCCAGGGGTAGACCGAGCCGGACCGGGAAGGATTCCGGCCGATGACCCCCAACACCACAGGCACGATGCGCACGCTTCGGCTCGCCGCCATCCTGGCCGCTTTTCTCCTGTTCCTTCCAAATCAGGTGCCGGCGGGGCTGGCCGCCGAGCCCCCCGAGGGAGCCATCTCCTCGAACGTGGAGTTCCTGGCGAACATCCCGCTGCCCTCCGCCATCTCGATCAACTTCATGGGGGACACGATGTTCGTGTCGACCGCGCACGGCCTGTACAGCGTCGACGTGTCCGACCCCTCGGCGCCGAAGCTCCTCGGCGCGCTCCCGGTGCCGATCTGGGAGAACGAGGACATGGACGTCGATCCCGCACGGCATCTGGTGTTCCTGAGCCGCGACCCCCGAGGCTTCACCAGCCCCGCCAGCTCCGGCAGCACGTTCCCGTACGGCGCCGTGCACATCGTCGACGCGTCGGACCCATCCCGGCTGCGCGAACGCAACATGTTCCTCGTGCCGGCCGGACACACCACGACCTGCGTCAACCGCTGCGACTTCATCTGGACCGCCGGCCCCTATGCCAACCCGGTGACCCAACCCGCGTTCGTGGGCCGGCCCATCTTCGCCACCGACGTCCGCGATCCCATGGATCCCAGGCCATGTCCGGAGCCCATCGATACCAACCGCAACGACGGCGTGACCGACTACGTGCACGACGTGCAGGTCGATGCGGCCGGCGTGGCCTGGGTGTCCGGCGAGGGTGGCGTTCGCGGGTACTGGACGAGCGGCACGCACCGCGACCCGGTCACCGGCAAGGTCCGCGCGGCCACGGGCTGCAGCCCGATCCCGTACGCAGGCGGCGGCTCGCCCGAGTCGGCCACGCCAACGAGGTTCATGCACAACGCGTGGCGGAACGTCGCGGCGAGGATCCCCGGCCAGCCCCGGTCGAGGGGCAAGGTCCTGTACGCCACCGAGGAGAACGTGGTCACCGATTGCGCCACCGCGGGCCGATTCGCCACGTACGACCTGCGCGGCTCGTTCCGGGGCCAGGGGTGGAAGGACATCGAGAAGACGCACTTCCGGATGCGCATGCTCGACACGTGGACGCCCGAGAAGCAGCCCGGCAGCGACGGCTGTGCCTCGGCCCACTACCTCTCGGATCGAGGCGACGGCGTGCTCGCGTACGCGTTCTACACGCAGGGGACGAGGTTCCTCGACGTGAGCGATCCCACGAACATCAGGGAGATCGGGTACTACCGGCCGGACGACGCCGACACCTGGGCGCCGTACTGGCACGACGGGTACGTCTTCGTCGCGGACTTCCAGCGCGGCGTCGACGTGCTGCGGTTCACGGGACGGGCCGGCGACCACGCGCTGGCGGCACCGCGAGGAGGTGGGTCGCAGCCGCTGCGGTTCTCACCGACGTTCCACTACCTCTGCGCCGTCCGCCCCGACTCGGCCTGACCGAGCAGCGCCTCACGCCGATCCGCCGTCAGGCGGCGATCGACTCGAGCTGTTCGATGAAGTCGGCCCGCCGGAGTCTCTGGAAGGTGGCCTCCCGGATCCGGCCGATCGCCACCCGCCACCGGTGGGGGTTCGGATCCATGGCGTTCAACCCGAGGGCGGCCATCTCCTCGGCGGCGGGCTGGAACGCGACCACGCGCGTGCCACCGCGACGGACCTTCGCCGCCTCGCGGGCGAGCCGGAGGCGGAACAGCCTGCGGAGCGGGATGTCGATCTGGCGGCCCGGGTGGCGGGCCACCGACATCGGCGAGACCACGATCACGAGGTCGAGCCCCTTGCCGGCCAGGAGGTCGAGGTTGGTCGGTGAGCAGACGCCGCCGTCCACGTAGCGCACGCCGTCGATCTCGACCGGTGCGAACAGCCACGGCACCGCGCAGGATGCCGCCACTGCGGTCGCCACGTCGGTGGGCGGCGACCCGGTCCGGCCGAACACCTCTCGGCGGCCGTCGTTGGCGCGCGCCGCGCACAGCCACAGCGCCTCCTCCGGCCACTCGTCCCCGAGCACGCGATGGAACGCGCGGGCGTACTCCTGGACGGAGAGCGACCCCTCCGGCAGGAACGCGGTGGCGAAGGACCCCATCGAGGTCAGGGGGTGCATGGCGAAGCGGCGCAGCAGCTGCGGGGACGGGAGGTGCGGCCGCCGGGCCAGCTGCCGGAGCTTCGGCGCGAGCGTGGGCGTCTCGCCGAGAAGGGCGAAGATGCGCTCCCCTTCGGGGGAGGCGGGCCGGTCGGCGATCTTGGCGGCCATGTCGGCGGCCGAGAGCCCGATCCGAAGACCCGTGCCGACCTGGGCCCCGGCCGAGGTGCCGACGACGATCTCCGCGTCTCGCGGGTCCCATCCGGTGCCCTCCTCCAGCGCCGACAGCACGCCGGCGTGGAAGGCACGGCCGCCGAACCCACCTGCACCCAGGACGAGCCCCACTCTGCTCATGCGCTTCCTTCTATACCCGCGCCTGACGTCCGTGTCACGTACCCGAGGGTTATGGCTCCGCCACCTCCACGGTGGCCAGGTCCGCGGCGGCGGGGCCCTGGATGACCTTGCCGTCGTGCCGGTACCGGGAGCCGTGGCACGGGCAGTCCCACGTGCGATCGCCGGCGTTCCATCCGACCGTGCAGCCCATGTGGGTGCAGCGCGGGGACATCACGTAGGTCGCGCCCGCCTCGTCGCGGTAGGCGGCGAGCCGCCGCCCCTCCTCCACGATGAGTGCCCCCTGACCGGGCAGCAGCTCGGCGAGCGACTTGCCCGTGGTGCGAACGATCAGCGTGTCGCGGGGGGCCTGGTGGGAGATCCGGTCGGGGACCGAGCCGAACACGAAGCGCTTCATGCCGGCCATCCCCTTGTTCCCCACCACAACCAGATCCGCGTCGTGCTCCCGGGCGGCCTCGGAGATGCGCGCGGCCGGGTCCCCCCGGCTGACGGTCGTCTCGATCCGCCGGCCGCCGAGGCGCTGCGCCGTGTCCTTCGCCAGGATCCCCGACATCAGGGGCTCGCCCACGCTGAGGACGGTGAGCCGCGCGCCGAGCATCACGGACAGGTCGTACGCGGTGCGAGCGGCCTCGTCCGCGGTGGATGAACCGTCGACGCCGACCAGGATGCGCTCGTACGCGCCGGGCTCCTTGGCCTCCTCGGCGCGGGTCGCCGTGCGCACGATCAGGAGATCGCACGGCGCGTCGTGCGAGATGCGGTCGGGCGCGCCGCCGGTGATGAACCGACGGGCCCGCTCCCCCATCCCGCGGTTGCCGACCACGATGAGGTCCGCCTCCTCGCCGCGCGCCGTCTCGACCAGCATCTCGCCGGGGTTGCCGCCCCGGCGCACACCCCGCGCCGGGACCTTTTCGCGATGGGCCTGCGCCACGGCGTACTCCAGCACGGCGTCGGCCACCTCGCGGTCGAACTCAGACGGGTCGACGGCGTACGCGACGATCAACTCCGCGTCGCACTCACGTGCCAGCGCCGTCGCGGCCTGCTGCGCCACCGCCGCGGTCTCGGACCCGTCTGTCCCGATCACGATCTTCCGGTACGTCATCGCTTCCCCGGCATCAGAACGGCTTCAAGACCATCAGGTAGATGATCGCCACGAGGCCTGTCACGCCCGTCGCCGCGAGCACGATGGGGACCGGCCCGCCGACCGCCGCGGCGATCTCCGCTTCCCCGACGGCGGCACCACCCGAGGCCTGGATCGCCATCACCCGGCGGATCCTGTCGTAGTACGGCTTGGCCAGCACGTACATCAGGGCGGTGAGTCCGAGCAGCACGCCGAGCGCGATCCACGGCCACGCCAGGCTCCACCAGTGCCCCCACGTCGCCGCGGCCAGGCCGCCACCGAGCAGCACCAGGAACGACCAGTAGAACGCCGAGATGGATTGGCTCGACAGCGCGAGCAGAGCTCGGATCCGCGCCGGGTCCCGCTCGCCGCGGAGGGAGAACAGCACCCCCACCGACACACCGTGTGCCAGCAGGAACCCGAGCACGCCGACCAGATGGATGAACACCCACCACGGGTACACCGGTTGGATCCTCCCCCCTCGATCGGTCGGTCACTCTGCCGCATCGCCCCGGCGTTGACAACGCTCGCGCCTCTGGCGGGCCCGGGGTCGTCCCGGTACCATCCGGGCAAAGCTGGCGAAGGGGAGGTTTCGGGGGATGCACGGTCCAGCTCCCCGTCCCGTCGGCCCCCGGCCGTGAGGATCCGCTCGCCCCAGCGGCGCGAGCTCCTGGCCACCGCCGAGCCCTTCAGCCACCTTGGCGGGGCCACCCTCGAGACCCTCATGGATCACTTCGTCGAGCATGAGTACGCCCGCCGGGACCTCATCTTCCGCCAGGGAGACCCGGGCGACGCCCTCCTGCTGGTGGCCCAGGGTGTGGTCCGTGTCTTCGTCGTCTCTGACCAGGGCTCGGAGATGGGGCTCGCCACGCTGGACAGAGGCCAGGTGTTCGGCGAGCTGGCCCTGGTCGACGGGGGGCCCCGCTCCGCGTCCGCGCAGGCCCTCGTACCCACCACGCTGCTGGCCCTCCCGCGCACCACGTTCCTGGAGCTCCGCAGGGAGCACGAGGCCGTGGCCGCGTGGCTGGAACGGTGGATGGCCACGTTGATCAGGCGCTCGGTGGCGCACGCCGCCGATCTGCTGTTCCTGGATCTTCACGGACGGGTGGCGAAGGCGCTGTTGGAGCTGGTCCCGGACGACCAGGCCGACCGGGACGACGTCCCGATCGATCTCCACATGACCCAGAGCGACCTGGCCAGCCTGGTCGGGGGGTCCAGGCAGAGCGTGAACCAGATCCTGCGGGCCTTCGAGAACCGGGGGTACCTGGAGATCGAGGGTCGGCGGATCGTGCTCAAACGTCCCGATCTCCTCCGCCGGCGCGCCGGCCTCTGATCGGTCGGATGTTCTCGAGCTGACCATCGCGTCATTTTCTTTCGATCCGGGCAGGAGAACTCGCAAAGGGCGCGAACTAGCAACCCAGGCGTGGGTTGACTCCTCGTTTGGGTGACCCTGCCCTCATACCCGATGACGGCGGTTGGTCGGGAAGCGCCCCGCCTCCGCAGCGAGAGGAGGAGCCCCGTGGGGGGTTCGGCCGAAGCTCACCCTTGCTCGCCTGCGTACGGTCGCAGTCGATGTCAGGGAGGAGACATCCCTTTCCGCACCATTTGTCGGGCATCTGACTGTATCGGTGGCGTCCCGATGCGTATCTATCGGGACAAGAGTTGCGAAGGGGACGCCCCATGATGACGAAGCGCCTCACAGCCCTGCTTCCGGCACTCGTGCTCGTCGCCGGTCTCGCACACGTATCGGCGAGCGCCGCGAGCGCCACCTGCGCGGCCGCACCGACCTTGCGCGAGGCCGACATCAGCCAGGGGCTTCCCTACAAGAGCTCGCAAACCGGCGCGCCGCTGCTTGCCGCGGGCAAGGACACCGTGGTCAAGCTGCACCTGACGCTCCCCGACTGCACGTCGGGGCTGAGCGGCTACTCGGCCCAGATCACGAGCGCCAAGCTCGTGTTCCCCGGCAATGATCCGTCGAACAGCGACCCCGTCAACTACCCGGGGATGATCGTGATCAGCTCGTCGGCCATCACCGACAAGGTCCCGGCATGCTGCGCGCCGGCGAACAACAGCTACGGCGATCCGAAGTTCAAGGTCCCCGGGCCCGACCTGCTCGCCTCCGGCAACGTGGCGTTCCAGGCCGTCCTCGGGTACAGCGCGTCTCCTGGCGGCACAGGATCTCTCACGCTGAACGGGCCCGCGACCGGCGACTCCCGCCTGACCGCGGGATTCTTCTCCACCAAGCCGTGGAAGACGCTGGTCGTGCCGATGGGCGCCGCCGGACAGAGCTACTGCTCCTGGTTCCCCACGACGAGCGCCGCATGCCCCGGTTACGCCGGCACGAACTACTCCTCGGTGCTCCTCCAGGCGCAGACCGCGATGTCGCGGATCCTCCCCGTGCCGGCGGGCGTGTGCAGCTCCATCCCGGACACCGCCACGAGCTCGGCATCGGCTGCGGGGTGCGGCGTGCAGTACGCGCTCTCCGGCACCCTCGCCGACCTGGGGCCGAGCGGCGCGAACGTCCTGCCCAAGGACAGCTCCGGAAACCCCAAGACCCCGTTCTGCGGCGGCGACATGTACCGGATCGGCGAGGTGCTCAACCAGCAGCTGCAGGCGTGGAACCAGGGCAATCCCACCCACCAGGCGGACAACGTCCAGGGCGTGATCCCCGATAGCAAGAGCTCGAGCTGCACGACGCAGGGCATGGCCCTCTCCAGCCTGGACGCCACGTGGGCCCGGCTCATCCCCGACAGCGCCTCCTCGAACACGGGTGGGGTCTCGGTGAGCGGCGCCGTCGCCGCGCAGGAGGAGATCCACAACCACGGGCTCGAGAACAACCCCACCTACCACTCGTCGAACGCGCGGGCGGACGGCGTGTACCCGCACCGCTTCATCAACACGGTCAGCACCAACTGGGACGACAACAACAAGACCGTGATGGCCACGGATCTCGTGGGGATCGGTGCCAACAACAACAACACCGCGCTCGAGGACGGCGACTGGAAGTGCCTGATCACGACCATCCCCGCGCAGGACCGGAGCTCCTGCGCCGTGGGCACCGGCCCGACCGTCTCGCCGAACCAGCAGCAGACCTTCTCGATCACCGGGCGGCTCACGAACTCCGGCATGAGCGCAGAGGTCACCTCCGTCAGCTTCAGCTCCAATCAGGAGCGAGGGCTGGACGCATCCAGCAAGCTGCAACTGGTGTTCCGCAACACCGGTGCGGGGACCGCGCTCAAGACGCAGGGCATCGTCCTCTCGCAGACGGCGACGCACCCGACCACCACGAGCAGCTCCGACGGCGCCTTCGACGCGGCCACCACCGTGCCTGCCGGCACGGACCGCATCGAGCTCCGCAACGACGGGGTCCTCGTGTGGGCCGTGAACGGCAACACGGCGCCGTCCAACGTGCAGGTGTTCGTCCGCCCGGATCGCTTCGGATTCACCGACCTCGGCGTCGGAACGGATCCGTCGGTCTCGCCGTTCTCGCCCGAGAACAACGTGCTCCTCACCTGGATCGGCGGCTCGTGCACGGTGGGCACAGCCTCGGGCAAGAAGATCATGGTGCAGCGGGCGGCCGGGGGAACCACCGCGTCCGCGTGTGTCACCGGGTCGGCGCCCCTCTCGCCGCACTTCGGCTCGGGTGACTCACAGATCTTCTACGTGACGCAGTTCAACCCCGTGTCGAACACCGGCGGGGACATCCAGACGGTGAGCTTCGCGCCGAACAGCTCGACCGACCAGTCAACGTCACCCGGAACGTTCGGGGCCGTGAGCACCGTCTACAACTGCGCTCCGCAGGGGCAGCTCTGCAAACCGGGCAATGTCAGCCAGACCAACGTCGGTCCGGCCACGGATCTCGACGTCTCGCAGGACGGGCAGATCACGTTCTCCGCGGACCAGGGACCGACGCTCGGTGGTGGCGACCTGTTCCTGATCCGCAACCCCGTCGCCGGCGTGGCGGTGCCGCTGCGCCTCACGTTGACGAACTCGCAGAGTGAGACGGCGCCGTCGTTCTCGCACACGGCCGCCCAGTCGAGGATCGTGTACGAGCGCTGCTGCAACGCGCAGAACCAGCCCGGTCTCTACACGCTCGACTACTCCGCTGCCGTCACCACGCCCGATACCGGCTCCAGCTCCACGTCGCTCGGTGTGAACGCGCACAACCCCTCGTGGGGCAACGGGTTCATCGCCGCGGAGAAGAACCGCGTGGTCGTCACGATCTTCCCCGAGGACGCGGACATCTCGCAGTCGACGCGCGTGGTGACGGGACCGGGCACCGACCATGCCGCCGAATCGTTCGACCCGTCGCTGCGCGCTTCGGGCGGTCCGATCGCCTTCGAGAGCGGTCCCGACGTCTGGGTGGCGAACTCCGCGCACGTGGCCAGCGAGGTGAGCGTCGTCGCGATCGATCCGGATGGAGCTTCCACCACTACCGGGAACAACGCGGACTTCGCGGAGGTCTTCGGCGAGACCACGCGGAACCCGGACGGGTCGAGCCCGTGCACGCAGACCGACACCACGAAGTGCTCCAAGGACCGCGTGCCGATCGGCGTGGTGGTTCCGCAGGCGACCCGGGAGGGGAGCCAGGTGACGTTCCACACGGTGGTAGACCTGGCCCCGGTCGCGGCGGGATCCCTGGCACAGGCCTCGGTCAGTGACTACTTCAGCACCGCAACGAGCTTCGGCAACACCACTCCGCCCTCGCTCAGCGCTCTGCCGAAGGTCCAGAGCGCGGTCATCTCCTACCCAGCGCCCGGATCGGTGCAGCCGACCAACCAGCCACTGTGGTTCGACGGGACTGCCACGGACCTGGAGCTCGGCACCACCGACTACCAGTCCGGCAACACCCGGCTCACGTTCACCTGGACCGACGACGGTGGGCACGTCCTGAGCAATGAGCCTCGGTTCTTCCTGCTCAGCCCACCCCTGGGGACCCACCAGTACACGCTCACCGTGACGGATCAGACAGCGCAGCAGACGGTGACCTCGACGGCCATCGTTTCGGTGACGGTGGAGCAGCCCGCATCATCGGCCTTGTTCCAGCCGAACACGTACCAGGTGCCGTCCAACGGGACGCTCACCTACTACGCCACGCTCTCCGGCGTGTCGGCGGGCAAGCTGAAGGTGGTGAACGCCGCGATCACCAAGGTCGACGGCGCTCCCGTGTGGCAGTACTCGAGGTCGAGCCTGCCGTTCTCGGCCACGTGGACGAGCTCGGGCGACTCGTTCACCTTCAAGATCAGCCGGGACAGCACCAATTCGTGCACGTCCGCCCTGGCGCCACAGGGAACGGACGCGCCGTGCACGTCGGTGAACAACTTCCTGTTGAACAACGGCAAGATCGACGATCAGATCCACGTCTTCACCCTGGAGGGCACGTTCTCGAACGGCACGAGGTTCATCGTCGAGGACGACGACCATCCGTTCCTGCAACCGGCCTAGAGAGGGAGGGGTTGACCATGAACAAGCGATTCCTGGGAGCGTTGCTCGCATCGCTGGCGGTGCTCGCGCTCGTTCCGAGTCTGTCCGCACAGGCGGCTCAGCCGAGCAGCGGCGACACGAGGTTCGCGTGTGCGGACGTCGTTGACTTCGGGCCCAGCGGCCGGTCCTACGTGGGCAGCACCGGGAGCCTCACGGTCCAGATCGAGCTCGGTGCCGCGGCGTGTACCAACAGATACACGTACAAGCTCTTCGCGGCGAAGGACACGGCCCTTGCCGTCGCCGCCTCGTCGGAAACGCCGACCATCAGTGGCAACCTTGTGACCTTCTCACTGACGAACTTCAACAACGCGGACGCCACCGCCGCCCTTTCCGACTGTCACGCCGGAAGCAGTGACACGTCCGGGTGCGCGTATTTCTGGGTGGAGACGATCGCCAAGAACGGCCAGGTCGCCGACCATGCGCCGGACCTCGACGGCGCCGGGAACCTGCAAACCGTCTGTGTGGCGGATCCGGCAAACACCCTTACCGGCGACCCTCGATGTGTCCCCGGGCAGCTCCCGATGCACTAGGCGGGGCTGCTGGAAGGAGCCGAGGAGCGGGCCCGGTCGCGGAGAGCGCGGGCCCGTTCTTCGTCTCCCAGTCCCTCCAGCGCCGTGACGGCCACCTCGTAGCCGTCGGCGGCGAGCTCCTCGTAGCCCATCTCGGCGAACATCCCGGCGCCCCGCTCGGCGTGTTCCGCCGCGGCCTCGAAGTCGCCGAGTGACAGATCCGCCTTGGCCAGTGTCAAAGATGCGTCGGCCACCGTGGGGGTGAACCCGATGGCGCCGGCGATCTCGAGGGCCGTCGTCGCCCTGCCCCGAGCCTCCTCGGGCCGTCCGCTCCGCACCAGGTGGTCGGCCAGGTTCGCGTAGGCCGTGGCCCGGCCGAACTCGTGCCCGGCAGGCTCGAACTCCTCGATGGCTTGCAGGTCGCACTCGATCGCGGCGTCGTAGTCGCCCATCGTGCAGTGCACGAAGCCGAGATTCACGAGGCAGCCACCGATCTCCTCAACCACGCCGACCGTGCGACCCACCTCGAGCCCCCGCAGGAGCGTCCGGATCGACTCGTCGTGGCGATCGAGTGCCGCGAGCACCTCGCCGCCAACCCGCAGCGACGTCGCGAGCCCTCGGAGATCCCCTCGCCGCTGGAACTCCTCCTGCGCCTGGATCACGTGGGTCAGCGCGGCCTGCCGGTCGCCGAGCGTGGACTCGGCACGCGCCAGCTGCAACAGCAGATGGCCCCGGATGGGGTCGTCGCGGTTGGCGAGCGTCTGGATCCCCTCGCGAAGCGCGTCCGCACCCTCGGCGTACCGCCCGCTGATGCACAGGCTCCACCCGCGCTCCAGCCACAGCGGCGCGAGCTCGCCACTGGGGATCTGCCCTTCCCCGAGGGCGGCGTCGATCAGCTCGAACACCCGGTGGTACTGACCCTGCTTCCGGAGCACGGCGGCCAGCCCCCGCCACGCCCGCACTTCGTTCGTGCGTTCCCTGACCTCCGAGAACAGCTCGAGGGCGTGGTCGTAGTTGCCCACGACGTCGTGCAGGTCGGCGAGGTCGAACAGGATCCGCGGCGTCCGCTCGGAGCACGACGGCTCGTCTCGGCAGATCTCCGCCGCGCGGGCCAGGTGCTCGATGGCCTCGCCGTTGGCGAACAGCCGCTTGGCCCGGTCCGCAGCCCGCTCCAGGTAGGGCAGCGCCCTGGCCCGAGCTCCGCCCAGATAGAAGTGGCGCGCCAGGAGGTCGATGACGTCGTCGCCCGATCCGTAGAGTGCCTCGCAGGCCTCCGCCATGCGCAGGTGGAGCGCGGTCCGACGCTTGCGCACCATGCGGGAGTAGGCGACGTCCACGATGAGCGCGTGGTGGAACTCCACCTCCGCTTCGCCCGTGGTGTCGCGAGGATCGAGGAACCCGTCGTCCAGGAGCCGGTCGAGCGCGGTGTCCAGCGAGCGTCCGCTGCCGGTGACGGCGCGCAGCAGCCCGAGTCGCACGCGCCGCCCCATGACCGAGGCGGTCTGCAGCACGATCGCGACGCTCTTCGGCAGCAGGTCGATGCGCGCGGCGAGCACACCCTCGACCGAGTGCGGCACGGCCTCGGCGTGCCATTCCTTCTGCAGACGCCAACCGCCGTCCTCGAGCGTGAGCGTTCCGGCCTCGCGCAGCGCGAGCACCAGCTCCTCCGTGAAGAACGGGTTTCCCCCCGTCCGCTCCATCACGGCTTCGACCAGTCCGCGGGGAGGGTCGCCGCCCAGGACCCATCGCACCAGGTCCCCGATCGCCGCCTCATCGAGCGGCCGCAGCTCGGCGTGGACGGTCCGGCCCCGGCTCGACGCCTCGATCTCGGCGATCACGTCCGAGGCCTCAGGACGGGCCGTCACATACATGGCGAACGCCGTGTCGCCGCACAGGCGCGCGAGATCCTTCGTCATCTCCAGCGAAGAGGCGTCGGCCCAGTGCACGTCCTCGATCTCGATCACGATGGGGACGCGAGCGGCGCGCGCCTTGATCACGGCGGCGAACGCCGCGTGCAGGCCTCGGCGGAAGGCTTCCGGGTCGAGCCCGGCCACCTCGTCGTCGCCCGGGGACGGGACGCCGATGAGTCGCGCGAAGTACGGCAGGGCCTCCGGCACACCGATCTCGCCAAGGGCCCCCTGGAGCCGCCGGGCTGCCTCGTCCGGGGGATCCTCGATCCCGATGCCGTACACCCTCCGCACGAGATCGGCATATGGCCAGTAGACGAGCCCCGCGCCGTAGGAGGGGCATCTCGTGGTGAGCCAGCGCACGCCGCGCTCGCGCGCCAGACGCTCCACCTCGGCGGCGAGGCGCGATTTCCCGGCGCCGGCCTCCCCGAGCACGGCGACGACGCCTCCGCGCCCCGCCTCGAGCCCGTCCAACAGCCCGGTGAGGGCCGCCACCTCCGCGTCTCGCCCGAACAGGGGAGCCGCCGGGCGGCCATGGCGCCCGCGGCCGGTCCGGTCCCGCTCCCCGACCAGCCGCCACGCTTGAACCCGCTCGGCCTTCCCCTTCAGCCTGAGCGCCCCAAGCGCCTCGAGCTCGAATCGGGTCCTGGTGAGCTCGCACGTGAGCTGGCCCACGTACGTGGCCCCGGCCGGAGCCACGGACTCCAGGCGCTGGGCCAGGTTCACCGCGTCGCCCAGGATCGAGTAGTCGTTGCGGCGCTCCCCGCCGAACTGCCCAGAGACGACATGGCCGGAGTTCACCCCGATCCGCAGACGCAGCATCGCGGCCTCGGACGGGAGCTCCGACTTCATGGATTCCATCTCGTGGTGCATGTCGACCGCCGCGAGCAGGGCCCGCGACGGGTCGTCCTCGTGGCTCGTCGGGGCCCCGAAGAACGCCATGAACGCGTCGCCGGCGAAGCGAGCGGCGAACCCGCCGTAGCGGCCCGCCACCTCGCCGAGTCGCCGCACGATCGGAGCGACGATCTCGTGCAGTTGCTGCGGCGTGACCCTGTCCGCCAGCGCGCGGAACCCCGCCACGTCGGCGAATAGCACGGTCACGAGCCGGCGTTCCTCGAGCTCCGACCCGGCCATGCGCTCGGCGAGCTGCGTGGCCGCGAACGCCCCGGCGTCGTACGCCCCGACCTCCGCCTCCGCCGGCACGCTCTTGAGGCGCCAGGCGTGCATCCCGTCGACCGGCTCGAAGATCGCGAACCCCTCGCCCACCAGGGCGTGGGCCACGGAAGCGTCGCCGACGTACGTCTCGCCGGATGGTGCCCGGGACTCGAGGCGCTGCGCCGAGATGACCGCGTCCCCGAGGATCGACACGTCGTCTCGCGTCGCCCGCGCCATCATCCCCGTCACCACATCGCCGGTATCCACACCGATGTGCAGGAAAAGGTCCGCGGCGGCCTCGGGGAGCTCGGGGATCAGCCGCGTCAGCTGGACATGCATCTCGGCGGCGGTCCGTACCGCCCGATCGACGTGATCGGGCTCGGGGTCGGGGGCGCCGAACAGCACGAGCAGGGCGTCGCCGGCGTACTTCGCGATGTAGCCGCCTTCACGCTCGGCGACCGCGGCGAGCCGCGAGATGACGGGCTCGATGACCTCATGCAGCTCCTCGGCGTCGAGACGGTCGGCGAGTGCGGTGAAGCCGGAGATGTCGGCGAACAGCGCAGTCGCGACCCGGGTGTCCGACCGCCGGGGGTCCACGGGAGCTGGGGTCAGGCGGTCGGCGAGTCCTGATACGCGCGCAGCCTCGAGGCCACGCCGCGCAGGACCTTCTTGCCGACGGCGGGGACGCCGTCCATCAGCTCGGAGAACTCGCGAGACCCGAGCACCAGCAGCGTCACCGGGGTCTCCGCGGTGACGGTGGCGGCCCGGGGGCCCTGGTCGACGAGGGCCATCTCGCCGAAGAAGTCGCCGGGGCCGAGCTTGGCAAGCTCCTCGTCACGAAGGGTGACCTTCACCGTGCCGTCGGAGATCACGTAGAACTCCTCGCCCGGCTTGCCCTCCCGAACGATGACCTCACCGGGCTCGGCCTTGGAGTCGAACGTCAGCGAGGCGACCTTCTTGAGCTCCTTGACGCCCAGGGCGGAGAACAGCGGGACCTGCTTCAGGTAGTCGAGGTACTCGATCTTCGAAGCCATGGCGATCCTCCTTGTCGACGCCGGGCGGTCAGCGGTTCCAGATGTAGGTGGGGGCGCCCTCGGCGGCCCGGAGCCGCTCGGACAGCCCGCGAAGGATCCGGCGGGCGACGAACGGGACGCGCTCGATCAGGTCGCCGAACCCCCGCGCGTCGATCACGTAGAGGACCATGGGGCTGGCGGCCACGACGCTCGCGGCCCGCGGCCCCTGGTCGAGGAGGGCCATCTCGCCGAAGAAGTCGCCCGGTCCGAGGACGGCGATCTCGTCGCCCTTGAGGATGACCCGGGCCTTGCCGTCGGCGATCACGAAGAACTCCCGTCCGAGCCCACCCTCCTTGGCCAGCACCTCGCCCTCGAGGGCCGAGATCTTCGTGGCCAGGCGGGCGATCTCGCGAAGCTCCTTCGGCGTGCAGGCGGAGAACAGGGGGAGCTTGGCCAGCAGGTCGAGCTTCGAGGACATGGGCATGACAGCCTCCCTTCGAGCGCTGGGGGAAGGGTTTCGCGGGCCGGGTTCGAAATCCTCTTGCCGGACACGCGAAATCCCGGCCCCTCCGGGCACGATCCGGTCGGTTCGCCCGGCTTCGCCCCGCTTCGGCCGAAAGGTCCCGGCGGGGGTAGCATCGCGCGTGCGTTTGCCGGATCGGCTGGTTGGGGATATCTACCCGCCCAAGCAAAGCAGGCAAACGCGCGGAGGGTGAGGCGGCGTGGCTTCGACCAACGGGGACAATGCGGAAGCCGAGATCGGTCTGGTCGGTCTGACCAAGACCTTCGGGTCGCAGACCGTCTGGGAGGACATCACTTGCGACATCCCCAAGGGCAAGATCACGGTGATGCTGGGCCCCTCCGGCACGGGCAAGAGCGTCCTGCTGAAGCACATCATGGGGTTGCTGAAGCCAGACCGCGGCGAGATCTGGATCGACGGCAAGAACATCCCCTCGCTCCCCGAGCGCGAGCTCTACCGGGTACGCCGCAAGTTCGGCGTGCTGTTCCAGGACGGCGCCCTGTTCGGATCGATGAACGTCTACGACAACACCGCGTTCCCACTGCGGGAGCACACGAAGAAGAGTGAGCGGGAGATCCGCGACATCGTCACGGAGAAGCTCACCATGGTGGGGCTCGTGGGCGCGGAGCGGAAGCTCCCGGGCGAGATCTCCGGCGGCATGAAGAAACGGGCCGGTCTGGCCCGCGCCCTCGTGCTCGACCCCGAGATCGTCATGTTCGACGAGCCCGACTCGGGGCTCGACCCCGTGCGCACGGCGTTCCTGTCGGAGCTCATCCGCGACCTCAACGCGCAGCTCGGCATGTGCTCCGTCGTCGTCACCCACGACATCGCCACCTGCCGCCGCGTCTCCGACTACATCGGCATGCTCGCGCAGGGCAAGCTCGTGAAGTTCGGAACGGCGAAGGAGATGTTCGAGTCCGAGATCCCCGTGGTCCGGCAGTTCCTGGCCGGCGACACCGAGGGACCGATCGGCATGGCCGAGGAGAAGGACGAGGACATCCTCGGCGAGGGCGCCGGCCCCGAGAAACCCAAGGAGGAGGGCGTCGAGGCGCAGTCCTCCGCCGGGATGACCGCCGAGGAGACCGAGGAGATGGAGCGCACCGCGGGCGCGCCCGACGAGAACGGGAAGCCGACCGAGGAGAACCGACAGCCGGCCGGGGAGAACGTCCGCGAGCTGAACGTGAAGGAGGAGGGCGCCTAGGTGGCCGCCGAGGTTCCGAGGCGCATCCGCATCCCCATCCCCGGCCGAAAGATCGGGGGGTTCCTCGACGAGGCCGGCAAGATGTTCTCCGTCGGGCTCGAGGCCATCCACACCACGCTTCGCCGGCCGTGGCCGTTCCAGGAGTTCATCGATCAGATGTGGTTCCTGATCAAGGTCACCACCGTGCCGGTGATCCTCATCTCGATCCCGTTCGGGATGATCATCTCGCTGCACGTCGGGTCGTTCCTGACCCAGCTCGGCTCGCAGTCGCACATGGGAGCGGCGATGGTGCTGGCCGTTGTGCGCGAGGAGGCACCGGTGGCCACGGCGCTGCTCATCGCGGGCGCCGGCGGCTCGGCCATGTGCGCGGACCTCGGCTCGCGGCGCATCCGCGACGAGATCGACGCCATGGAGGTCCTGGGGATCGACCCGGTGCAGCGGCTGATCATGCCGCGTATCTACGCCGCGATGATCGTGGCCATCCTGCTCGACGCCATCGTGTCGGTGGCGGGCATCGCGGGCGGATGGTTCTTCGCCGTCGTGGTGCAGCACGGCACCACGTCGAGCTACTTCTCGAGCTTCAACGAGCTGTCGCAGCTCCCCGACCTGATCATGGCTCTCATCAAGGCCGCGGTGTTCGGCTTCGTCGGCGGCACCGTGGCCTGCTACAAGGGCTTCTTCGCGAAAGGCGGGCCGAAGGGCGTGGGCGACGCGGTGAACCAGGCCGTCGTCATCACGTTCCTCCTGCTGTTCTTCCTCAACTTCATCCTCACGGCCGTGTACTTCAACTTCGTCCCCCAGAAGCTGTGAGGTGCTGATGGCGGTCGTCGCGGAGCGCGCTGGCGCCGGCAGGATCCGCAGGAAGCGGGACTACACGGGCCTGACCGGCCAGCTCGTCTTCTACGTCGACGCCCTGAAGGCCGTCCCCGGCGCCCTTCGCTACCGCAAGTACATCGCCGCGCTGATCAGCGACATGACCATCGGGGTCGGCGCGCTCGTGGTGGGCGCGGGCACGTTCTTCGTCATCTTCTCCATGGCGTTCTTCACCGGCACCCAGGTGGGCCTGGAGGGCTTCCAGGGACTGCGATCGATCGGGGCCCAGGCCTTCACCGGGCTCGTCTCGAGCTGGGCGAACACCCGCGAGATCACGCCGCTCGTGGCAGGCGTGGCGCTGGCCGCGCAGATCGGCACGAGCTTCACCGCGGAGCTCGGGGCCGCACGCATCTCCGAGGAGATCGACGCCCTCGAGGTCATGGCGGTGCCGTCCATGACCTACATGGTGGCCACGAGGATCTGGGCCGCTGCCATCACGATCATCCCGCTGTACCTCGCGGCGCTGTTCGCCTCCTACATCGCCACCGAGGCCATCGTCACGAAGTTCTTCTCGCTGTCGACCGGGACGTACGCCCACTACTTCCATCTGTTCCTGCCGCCGATCGACATCTTCTACTCGCTCGCGAAAGCG
This sequence comes from Actinomycetota bacterium, assembly GCA_046263085.1. GTDB lineage: Bacteria > Actinomycetota > UBA4738 > UBA4738 > JACQTL01 > JBHELK01. Next base: position 5,728 of record JBHELK010000115.1, on the reverse strand, counting down.
TTGATCTTCGCCGTGATGGTGACGTTGATCCACTGTTACTTCGGCTACAACGCGACCGGCGGGCCGGCGGGCGTGGGCACGGCGAGCGGTCGCGCCATCCGCATGTCGATCGTCGTGATCGTCGTCACCAACTTGTTCCTGTCGCTGCTGATGTGGGGGCCGCACGACACGGTGAAGATCGCGGGGTGACCGTGCGGAAATTCGTCGGCCCTCTCGTGGTGGTGGTCGTGATGGCGGCCATGTTCTTCGGCATCAAGCTCCGCTACGGCAGCTACAGCGACTACTACTACGTGAAGGTCGACCTGCCGCGGGCCGGGCAGCTCCTGCGAACCGGCACCGACGTGCGCGAACGCGGCGTCATCATCGGAAAGGTCTCGGGCATCGACCTGGTCGGCTACCACGCCCGGCTCACGCTGCAGATCGAGCCGACGTACCGCATCCCGAAGACGGTCCGTGCGTTCGTGGACCTCAAGACGCTCCTCGGCGACAAGTACGTCGACCTGCGCACCGACACGTTCTCCGGGCCGTGGCTGCGCAACGGCTCCATCATCGACGGCGATCTGGGACCCGAGCTCGAGGACGTGCTGCAGAACGGCACGCACCTGTTCAGCGCCATCAACCCCGACGACCTCGCCACCGTCATCGGCACGCTGGCCCAGGCCGCCCGGGGCCGCGGCGAGGAGGTCGCCACCGGCATCCAGGCCAACGCCGAGCTCTCCACGATCTTCGTCCGGACGCTCTCGCCACAGCTCCGCGCATTGCGCGACTTCGACGTGCTGTTCGGCGCGCTGAAGAGCAAGGGCATCGATCTCAACCGCCTGGCCGACGCCGTGAACGAGGGCGCGCCCGTGTACGCCTCGCCCAGGGCACACACCCTGCTCCGCCGGGCGCTCACGGCCATCCGGCCGTTCGCGGACAACCTGGCCGATCTCCTGATCTATCAGAAGCAGGACTGGGACCGGATGATGGACTCCGGCGACCGCGTGCTGCAGACGGTCTCGATGCACGCGAAGGGCCTGCACGACCTGGTTCACGGCCTCTACATCTACGTGTACAAGCTCGGGGGCAAGCCGCCGTACCTGGCCGACGGCAGCGGCGAGGCACCCTTCTCCAACTTCTCCGGCGGCGTGACCCTCGAGGACCAGATCCACCAGATCTGCGGCGGCGTGCCCGATCCGATCAGGAAGCTGCTGCCCATCTGCCAGCAGTCGAGGTACAAGCCGTGAAGCTCTTCCGGTTCAAGGGCCGCACGCTCGCCAAGGTCGTCGTGTTCATGCTGCTGTCGGCGGTGTTCACGGTCGGCCTGGCCATCCGCATCGGCAACTTCCGCCTCTTCTCGCAAACGTACAGCCTGTCAGCCGTCTTCAACGACGCCTCGGGCGTGTTCAAGGGCGACGCGGTCAAGCTGTCCGGCGTCGACGTGGGGCGCGTGACCGGCACCGAGATCCGCAACGGCCACGCGGTGGTGAAGTTCAACGTCAACGAGGGCGTGAAGCTCACCGACGACTCGATCGTCGCCATCCGGTGGCGCAACGTCCTCGGCCTGCGCTTCCTCTACGTGTATCCCGGGGACGAGAGCGGGAAGGCGCTCGAGGACGGCGACACGGTCGGGCTCTCGCACACGCAGGACGCCGGCGACATCGGCGTGTTCCTGAACGAGCTCGGGCCGATCCTGAAGGCCATCGATCCCGAGAAGGCGAACGACTTCCTCGACGCCGTGAACACCGCACTCGGCGGCAGCGAGATCGCCATCCGCCAGCTCCTCACCGCCGGCGCCACGCTCGCCGGGCAACTCGGCGAGAAGGACAAGGCCATCGGGGAGCTGATCCGCAACTCCTCCACGGTGATCGGGGTGTACGCGAGCCAGAGCCGGAACATCGGGCGGATCCTCGACGACCTCGACACCCTGGGCGGCAAGCTCGCCGGCATCACCGGCCAGGTGAACTCACTGGTCACGAACTTCGCGGACGTGCAGCAGCAGCTCGACAAGTTGTTGAAGGAGAATCGCGGCAACATCGACGCCACGCTGTCGGACCTGAACAGCGTGTCCAACACCCTGTATCAGAACCGCGCGAACCTCGAGCACACGCTGTGCTCGCTGCCGTCGGGCGTCGCGCCGTACTACCAGACCTCGAGCTGGGGGCAGTGGTTCAACGTCCGGGTCACGAAGATCCTGTTCAAGGACGGCAACGGCAACGTGATCTCCTCGGCCGACGAGGCGGGCACCCAGCGCGGGTCGACGTCCGGCAAGGTGTACTCGTGCGGGCCGTGGACGCCGAAGAACGCGCGGAACCCGCGGCCCGGACAGCACACGTCCACCGGCCTCGGCTCCTTCATCGACTTCGTGACCTCGAGGAGTGAGGCCTGATGGCCGTCGACGTTCGCGAGCGTCCGCCGTCGCCGGGCCCGCCCAAGGTCCAGCGCACCCTGCGCGACCGCCTGCAGAAGTCGTTCCTCGAGCGGAACACGAAGCTCATCGGGCTCATCGGTGTTGCGGGCATCGTGGCGTTCACGGTGCTGGCCCTCGCCCTGCAGGGCGGGCTGCTCACCCACCGCTACACGGTGCACGCCGTGTTCACCGACGCTGCGGGCATCCAGACCGGCGACCGGGTCACCGTGGCCGGGCTCAACGCGGGACGCGTGAACGGCCTGCAGATCCAGGGCGGCCACGTGGTGATGGACCTCGGCGTGAACAGCGACGTCGAGCTCACGCGTGATACCCGCGCCCAGATCCGGATCGAGACCGTGCTCGGCCGGCGCTCCATCGACCTCGTGAACGGCGACCAGGGCCAGCCGCTCGAGAGCGGCGACTACATCCCGGTGACGCGAACCCAGACGCCCATCGACATCACCGACCTCAACGACATCTCGGTGCGGCTGCTCAACCGGTCCGACGCCGGAGCGCTGAACAGCCTGATGCGCGAGGTGGCCCAGATCACAGCGGGCAAGGCCACGGAGGTCCGCACGATCGTCAACGGCCTCGAGCGGATCACCGCCGCGGTGGACGAGCGGCGCGCGGAGCTCGGCCGGCTGCTCGACGCCCTGCGCACGGTGTCCACGACCCTCGGGGACCGCGACCAGACCCTCGTGTCGCTCATCGACAACCTCGACGTGGTGCTCGGCAACCTCGCGCAGCGACAGCAGGCCCTGGCCACGTTGCTCGAGGCCAGCGACTCGGCGTCCCACGAAACGGCCAACCTGATCACGCGCAACCGCGGCGTGCTCGACTCGACGCTCACGTTCCTGCACCGGGACCTCGGCATCCTCGCCAGGCACCAGCTCGACCTGGCCGCCACGGTGAGCTACCTGGAGAAGGCCGTGAAGGGGTACTCGAGCGTTGGCTACTCCGCCGGGGACTTCCACAACGAGTGGGCGAACATCTTCGTGCAGTCGCTGGGGCCGCTCGGCGTCGACTCGCTGGTCGGCGACTGCGGCGCCGTGGACCAGCTGTTCGACCGGTACTTCGGCACGAAGTGCGGGCAGAGCAAGTTCAAGAACGTGATCCCGCAGGGCGTCGTGGTGCCCGGCATCAACACCGACACGCCGGTCGACGGCACGGGGACGCTCCAGCTCCCGGATCTGCATCCGACCATCGGGCTGCCGCCGCTGCCGTGCACCATCGAGGACCTCCTGCACTCCGTGCTTGGCGACCCCACGAGGTGTGCCGGATGACGAGGTCCCTGCGCCGGCTCGCGCTGCTCGTCGTTCCCCTGTCGCTCGTGATGTCGGGCTGCGTCTTCGGAGGCGGCGGCAGCCACACGTACACGGCGGAGTTCACCCGGGCCGTGCAGATCTTCGAAGCCGGGAAGGTCCGTGTTCTCGGGGTCGACGTGGGCCAGATCACCTCGATCCACACCGAGGGCGGCGGCGTGAAGATCTCGTTCACCGTCGCCGACGACGTGAAGCTCCCGGCCGACGTGCAGGCCGCGGTCGTGCCGGCGTCGCTGCTCGGCGAGCGCTACATCCAGCTGTTCCCCGCGTATCAGAGCGGACCGGTCCTCATGCCGGGCGCCACGATCCCGGAGTCGCGCACCGCGGTCCCCGCCGAGCCGGACGAGCTCCTGCGGTCGCTGCAGGACTACCTCGGCGCGCTCGACCGCCAGACCGTGACGAGGTTCATCGAGAACGCGGCGACGGTGCTGCGGGGCAACGGCACGCAGCTCAACGCGCTCCTGCACCACGGGGCCGGCGCCCTGTCGGAGCTCTCCGCGAAGCGCGCCGACCTCGCCGAGATCATCGTGCAGTTCGACAAGGTGTCGCGCTCGCTGGCCACCCGCCAGCAGGGCATCGCCAACCTCATCCACTCCTACAACGCGGTCGCGGGCACGCTCGTCACGAACCGGGCCGCCCTGGAGGGAACCGTCACCGGCCTTCGCGACGCGGCGCTGCAGCTCGCGAGCCTGCTCATCGCGCACCGCGCCCCACTGCACACCGACGTGGCGAACCTGACCCGCACGTCGAGGACACTCTCCACGAACGTGGAACGCCTGGCCCGGACGGGGCACTGGGCCAGCAGGCTTTTCCACGCCGCCGAGCGCGCCGTGGACTTCAACAACCGGTGGCTGCGCCTGAACGACCAGGGCGCGCCGCTGGCCGGGCTCATCATGCAGCGCCTGGAGCAGCGACTCATGGATCTCTGCACCGACCTCGGCCTTCCGCAGTGCTCGGCGCCGGCGTACTGGGAGCAGCACGTGCCGACGATGTTCTGCTTCAAGGCGCTGTCCGCGTGTCAGTCGTCGGTGGCGGAGGGGTCGAACCCGGTGCAGCAGCTCACCGACGTCATCAATCAGGTGCCGGCGCTGTTGAACGCGCTGCTGCAGCAGGCGGAGAACATCTCCTGCCTCGACGCCGCTCACCCGGACCGTTGCCTGAAGCGCAAGGCGCTGTTGATCAAGTGCGCGAAGTCGCCGGACCCGAAGGCCTGCCTGGAGAAGCACGCGATCCTGCTGAAGTGCCTCAAGGCGAGAGACGTCGCCGACGTGAGGCAGTGCATCCGGGCGCACAAGGACGACGACATCCGGCAGGTGGTCGACGACCTGTTGCACTCGACGATCGGCAACCAGGACGCGATCGATCAGGCCACCGGGGTGGTCCCGTGACCCCCGGACGCAGGCTCCTCGCGCTGGTCGTGGTGGCCGCCGTCGCCCTGAGTGGCTGCTCGACGCTCGGCGGCGAGAAGGGGGGCTTCGAGGTGACGGCGAAGTTCCAGGACGTCGGCGACCTCGCCGTCGGCGCGCCGGTCATGATGGCCGACATCGCGGTGGGGTCCGTCCGCGACATCCGGCTGGCAAGCGACAACAAGGCCCTCGTGACGCTGTCGCTGGAGCCGTCGGCGCGGGTGCCACAGGGCGTCATCGCGCGCGTCCGCCGGACGTCGCTCCTCGGCGAGCGCATCGTGGACCTCGTCGTGCCCTCGTCGGTTCCCGACAACGCGCCGCTGCTGAAGGTCGACGACCGCATCACCCTCACGGAGGCCCGGCCCGACCTCGAGGACCTGGTCCGGGAGGGCACGAACGTGCTGAGCCCCATCGCGGCCAGCGAGATCGCCACGCTGGTCGACGAGGGCGCCAAAGGCTTCGGCGGCCAGGGCGAGAACCTCAAGACCCTGCTGCTCAACTTCAACGACATCGTGCACGCCTACGCCGGACGAACGCAGCAGATCGAGTCGGTGATCGACTCGCTGAACCAGTTCAACGCCACGCTCGCGTCGCACGCCTCGGCCCAGGCC